>CAIOSS010000912.1 GCA_903860995.1 uncultured delta proteobacterium
TGCAAAACGCCCAGAACGCCCTGGCCGACGCCAGCGCCAACACGGCCGTGGTGGTCCCCACGGCGGCGCTCGAGACCGACGCGGGCGCTGCGATGCCGGCCCCCCCCGCTGTCGCGCCGACCGCGGGCACCGACCCCGCGGCGCCGCCTCCGGTCGTGGCCCCCACGGCGGCCGAGCCCGCCGACGACCCCCGCCGCCCGTCCCGCCGCCACGAGGACTACTGCCGCCGGCACCCGGGGCAGCTGCACCCCCGCACGGGCCAGATCTGCCCCAACGTGCTGGGCTCGCAGAACCTCCAGCGCTGATCGCCTCCGACCGCGGCGCTGCGCCCGTGACCCTGGTGCGCCTCGAACGGCTGCGCTCCCCGGGCGCCCTCGCGCCGCGGGAGTGCGGCGACTGCACGGCGTGCTGCACCCTCATGGCGGTGACCGAGCTCCGCAAGCCCTCGCGGCGCGCGTGCGACCACGTGGGCCGCGAGGGCTGCGCGATACACCCCGAGCGCCCGGCGAGCTGCCGGGAGTTTCATTGCCTGTGGCTGCGCGGCGCGGTGGCGGGCGACGAGGCGCTGCGGCCCGACGCGCTCGGGGTGATGTTCGACTACTTCGTCACGCGCGGCACCGGGGAGACGCACGTGCTGGCCTTCGAGCTGTGGCCCGGGGCGCTCGACGAGCCCGCGGCGCGGGGCATCATCGCCGAGCTCGGGCGCGCCCACGAGGTGCGCCTGTCCTACCGCGACGGTCGTTGGAGCGCGGTCGGCGGGGAGTGAGCGCCCCCGGGGAGGGGGGAGGGACCCGCGGGCCGAGGCGCTCACATCATCGGCGCGCCGGCCAGGATCCAGTTGCGGATGAGCGTGCGCTCGGCCGTCGTGAGGGGCGCGGCGAGCTGGGGCATCTGCACGCCGCAGGGGTTGCGCCCGGGGGAGACCGCGCACTGCATCGGGAGCCGGCTGCGCATGGTGCCCTCGACCTTCATCACGAGGTAGCTGTTGTCGGGGTCGCCCGGCACCACGAGGCGCACCGAGCTGACCTGGTCGGAGGGCCGGTCGACCATCGAGCTGTGCGACGTCACGCCGTCGGTCAGGAACAAGCCCCCCGACCCGCCGCCCCCGTTGGGCCCGCGGCCGTGGCAGGCGGGCATCGCGCAGGTGCGCGTGAAGAGCGCCTGCACCTCGCTGAACGACACCGGGGCGTCTACCGCCGGGGCGTCTACCGCCGGGGCGTCTACCGCCGGGGTGTCTACCGCCGGGGTGTCTTCCATCGCGGCGTCGTCGCCCGTGTCGGTCGCGACGTCGGGAGAGGCGTCGAGGGGGGTGGAGGTCGGCGGGTCGCTGCACCCGAGCATGGCTGTGGTCAGGGCCGCCAGGGTCCATCGAAGCAAGTTCATGGCAGGAGCGTTACATAGCGCTCGGGGTGCGCTCGGGGCAACGCGTCTTCGTGACCGCAAGTGCCCTCGGACAGGTTAACCCCCATCGCCCCGACCGGCGCTCACGGCCGCGGTACCCGGTACATCTGCTCCTGCAATCCCCGCGGGCCCAGCAGCACGCCCGACGCGCCGCCCATCCCCACGGTCCAGGTCACCCGGGTGGCCTCGATCACCCCGTCGGCCTTCGTCAGCACCCCGATGCTAGGACCGCCGGTCCCCGCGGACCCGGTGCCGCCGCGCCCGCCCGTCCCTCCGGGGCCTCCCGGTGCGCCCGATCCCGAGCCCGCACCGCCGCGGCTCCCGGCGCCCCCGGCGCCCCCTTCGGCGCCCGCGGCCCCATCGCCGCCGCCCAGCGTCCGGATGGTCGTGTCGGTGAGGTTCACCCGCATCGAGTCTCCCCACGCGTACACCCCGATGGAGGCGCCGCCGTAGCGCCCCGGTTCGCCGCCGCCGCCACCGCACCCGCCGCCGCCGCCACCGCCACCGAGGTCGGTCGCGCTGCTCGCGAAGCCCCCGCCTCCGCCTCCGCCTCCGCCTCCGCGCTCACCCGTCTCGCCGCGCGGGATCGCGTACCCCTCGGCGCCGAAGTCCCCGAGGGTGACCGACCGGCCCGCCGCCCCGGCTGCCCCGGTGCTTCCCGGGCTGCCCGCAGTCCGCGAGGCCACGCCACCCTCACCCCCCGCGGCCTCCACGCCGGCCATCGTCGCCGAGCCGACCGCCCCCGACGCCCCGTTGCGCACGGCCGCGCCCCCACCCTGTCCCCCGGAGCCTCCCGAGCATCCGACGCCACCACTGCCCCCGCTCGTCGCGTCCTGCCCTTCGTCTCCGACCCTTCCAGCCTCGCCCCGGGCGGGCATGGTCAAGGCGCTCGATCCAGCGCACGCCTGTACCATTCCGCCACGGAGGGTCACCACCCCGCTGCCCTCCACCACCAGCCCGTAGCAGCTCACCCCGCCGAGCAGCTCGTTCCGCTCGGACACGAGGTCGACCTCGTGGAAGCTCACCGAGGTGCGCATCCCCTGGAGGATCGCCGCAAAGACCTGACCGCGCAGCAGCGAGCGGTCCCCCGCGGCCGCCGATCGCCCCACCCAAGCCCCGGCGCCGCCCGGGTAGCGGCCCGACAGCGTGACCCCGTCGACCAGCACGTGCGTCGGCAGCGTGGACTCGGTGCCCCCGTCGCCGAGCGCCACCGGCAGCGCGTCGTAGCTGCCCACCGCCACGAGGATCGAGCGCCGCGCGCCCACCCGCGCGATGTCGAGGGCGCGTGACACGGTGCGCACGGGCTGATCGGGCGCGGTGCCGGCGTTGGTGTCCGCGCCGCCCATCGCCACGAAGATCGTGTCGCCGAGCACCCCGTCCACGCCATCGCAGTTGGTGTCCTGCCCGTCGCCCGGCGGGTCGGCCGCCGCTGCGTTGCAGGTGTCCATCGGCACCACCGCGTCGCCGCCCGCGTCCATCGCCGCGCCCGCGTCGCCGCCCGCGTCCATCGCCGCGCCCGCGTCGGCGAGCGCACAGCGCGTGCGCCCCTCCATGCCATCCGCGGGGACGTAGCCCGCCCGGCACTGCACCACCGTCTCGGTGCAACCGCCCAGCAGGACCATCAGCGCAGCGCCCGTTCCCAAGCCTCGTCGAAGCATCGCCGACACCATACCCACACCCGCGGTCGGAGCCCACGTTTCCGGGAACCTCTCCCCGCACGCGGTGCCTCTCGATGGGTGGCACGTCGATCGCAGATTGTTCCAACGAGTGACGCGCTCGGGCGTCCCATGGAACGAACGTCCGTAAGCCGCCCCGGCCACGAAGCGTTGCCTCGTCGACGGACCGCGGAGCCCGAAAGGATCGCACCATGAGAGACCTGATGGAGCTGCTCTGTGACTACCTCACGCTGGAGGACAAGCGCTCTCGTGGTGTCGCCCTCACGGCGGCCCAGCACGCGCGCTGGATCACCCTCCAGAAAGCCTTGCCCAGCACTGGAAACGCGCCCGGTCCCGGCCCCGAGCGGGAGCGCGTGGAGGACGGCGCGCTGGTCGAGCTCACCGCCAACGGGCGCTTCGAGGCCGCGCGGCTGATGGGCGTCTCGCGCGACGGCCTGCGGGTGCGCCTCCAACAGCCGCTGCGCATCGCCACGCAGACCCTCGTGCGGGTCATCGCCGAGGGCCCCCGCACGGAGTATGTGTATCCGTGCGTTGTCGCCTGGTGTGACGGCCATGTCATGGGGCTGTGCTTCGACGGCCGCCCGGTGCGGGGGCTGCTGGTGCGCTCCGCGGCGGCCGACTGGCAGTGCCCGCTCAACCTGAAGACGGGCTGGGGCGCCCGCGCCGAGAGCGCCCGGGCGTAGAAACCCTCAGCGCAGGATGGGGAGGCGCTTCGGTCCGTCGACCGGGGCGCTTCCGCCGTGGGCCTCGAAGACCGCGCGGGTAACGCAGTCGGCCAGGCGCTCGGCGATCTCCTTGAAGGCCTTGGCGGGGATGCTGTTGGGCTGGGCCTGCACGATGGGCGTCCCGTTGTCGCCCCACTCCCGCACCAGCGAGTCGATGGGGATCTGACCCAGCAACGGGGCCTTGGCGAACTCGGCGATGCGCGCGCCGCCGCCGCGCCCGAAGATCTCGTGCTTCACCCCGGCCGAGTCGATGAAGTGGCTCATGTTCTCGACGACCCCGAGGATGGGCACGTTGAGCTTCTGGCACATGCTCACGGACTTGTAGACGTCCATGAGGGCGACGTCCTGCGGCGTGGTGACGATGACCCCGCCGGTGACCTTGAGCTTCTGGAA
>CAIOSS010000913.1 GCA_903860995.1 uncultured delta proteobacterium
CGAAGTGACCGTCGTAGGCCCCGGCGGGGTCGACCTCCAGGAGCGCGGCGGTGGCCCCGGCGAGGTTGCCCATCACCGGGAAGGGCAGCGCGGCCCCGGGGGGCCAGGCGTTCATCCCGCCGGGGATCATCCCCGCCGCGGGCAGCCCGAGGGTCGCCGCGACGGTCTGCATGGTGGCGGGCGGTGAGTACGAGTAGCCCAGCCCGTAGGTCATGAGCACCGGCCGCGCGGCGATGCCCGTCGGGCGTTCGAGCAGCACGAGGCGGCCGTAGTTCACCGCGTCGCTGCGCTCGAAGTAGGTCTGCAGCACGTTGAGCACCGGGTGACCGGCGTTGCGGCCGTCGGGGTCTTGCAGCACCGCGGGCACCAGCGACGCGATGTCGATCGGGCGCACCTTGGTGGTGAGCGACAGCCGGAGATCGCCGCCCGCCCCGGAGAACACCATCCCCGCGAGGTCGGGCTCGTAGGCCGCCGCCGGCAGCCCCACGGTCGAGCCCTGCGAGTGGCCGAAGAGGAAGATGCGCCGCGGGTCGAAGCGCACCGTCTCGCCCGCGCGCGGGAGCATCGGGAGCGTGACGGTGGAGAGCGCCCGCACGAGCCCGAAGACGTCCGCCGCCCCCTGGAGGATGTTGTCCCGCGCGGCCTCCGGGTTGGCGAAGTTGAAGAAGGCCTGGTCGGGCGGCGTGGTCACGCCCATCCCCCGTCGGGCGCCGTGCATCACCCCGTCGAAGCCCACCGTCGCGAAGCGCACCGTCGCGCCCCCGCCGACGTCGACGCCCGACAGCGAGCGCGAGAGCCCTTCGGTCACCACGCTGCGAAACGAGCCGCCCGTGCCGTGGGCGTAGAGCACCGTGGGCCATCCCCCGGCCGGCGCCTCGGCGCCGCGCGGGACGGTGATGGTCACGCACACCCGCTCGGTGCCCTGTGGCATCGGTCGACCCATCGCGTCGGCGGCGATCGCGCCGCTCCCGGCCTCCCGGTACGGCCTCGCACCGGCCTGGAAATACGGGAGATCGAGGGTCCCCTGGAGCTCGTCGAAGGCCGGGTCGGCCGCGCCGATGCAGCCGCGCACGTGGTCGGCGCCGGTGAGCCCGTCGTCGCAGGGCGAGCGCACCCCGGTGTCGCAGCGCACGAAGCCCGCGGGCACCGCCGGGGCGGCCGCGCGCACGGCCTCGCGCAGCGCCGGGACGATGCGCCGGGGCTGCTGGGTGGTGAACACCGTCGCCACGATGACCGTCGCCGGGTCGATGCGCTGCGCCGCGAGGTAGCTGCGCAGGGGCGCGTAGGCGGCGTGCGCGCGGGCCCGCACGGCGTCGCCGGGGGCGGCCTCGGCGAGCATCGCGGAGAAGTCCGCGTCGCGCTCCACCGCGCGGCCCATGGCGTCGCGCAGCCCGACCAGCGCCATCGCGGCGTAGGTGTGACCCGGCTCCATCGGGGCGCCGTGGCCCGTGTCGATCATCACGGGGTTGCCGCAGAGGTAGCGGTTGCCCGCGGTGTTGGCCGCGAAGCGCACGCTCCCGGTGGGCTGACCCGTGGTGAGGTCGACGAGGCGGAGCGTGTCGTTGAGGCGGAGCGTGGCGAAGTCGAGGCGCCCCGAGAAGCGGAAGTACACGACGTGGTTGGTGCCGAAGCCGTCGACCGAGCGCTCGATCGCGCGGAGGTACCGGTCGACGAGGTCGAAGCCGAGCAGCGCCGTGCCGGGGTGGGGGAAGCCCGTGAGGTTGACGCGCCCGGTGCCCGGGTCACGGCGCACGTCGTTGGGGTAGGGGAGGCGGAAGAAGTCGTGCGGGGGCGTGCCGTCCGCCGCGGGGAGCTCGAAGTACGCCCTGGCGGGGCCGTCTTCCTCGGCCGCGCAGCGCTCGCCTGGCCAGAGGCCCGGGATCCCGCCGCCGCCGACGCGCCCGCTGGTGGCCGCCGCAACCCCGGGGGAGTAGCAGGTGCGGGTGGTGGGGTGGCACTCGAGGCCCGCCTGGCAGTCGAGCAGGTCGGCGCAGGCGCCGCCGAAGTCGCGGGGCAATCCCGCCGCCGCGGCGCCGCCGTCGCCCGGCGCGCCGCCGTCGCCGGTCGCGAGGACGGAGCCCCGCGGCGCGCGGCAGAGGCC
>CAIOSS010000914.1 GCA_903860995.1 uncultured delta proteobacterium
CGCGCGCAGCCGGGTGCGCGAGGTGTCCGCGATGCGCCGCGCCTCGGCGTCGGTGCGGTCGATCTCCATCAAGGTCTCGGCGAGGGAGAGGGCGCCGGTGAAGTCGCCGAGCTCGAAGCGGTCGACCATCTCGCGCCGCGTCGAGGGCGGCATGAGGGAGCGCTGATCGGGCGCCGACGGTGAGCGTGCGGGGACGGGCGAGCGCTGGGCCTCCGGGGGAATGGAGCGCTCCACCACCGGGGTGAGCTGCGCTCGCAGCACTTCGGGCACACGGACCATCGGCGTCAAGCGCTGCTGGGTGGCCTTCCCGGTGCGGCGCTCGACCGGCGGCGACGCGGCGACGCTCGACGAGACGTCCTCGAACTCGAGGTCGTCGAGGTCGGAGGAGGGCAGCTCGCGCTGGGAGGGGTAGCACAGCGGCGGCGCGGCCTGGACGGAAGGTGTCTCCGGCGGGATGACCTGCGACACCGCCCGGGACACCGGCGCGCGAGGGATGGGCGTCCGCTGGCGCATCCCCGGCGTCGCGCGGGGGCCGCTGGCCTCGGGGGGGAGCAGAGTTGGCAGCGCTGCGGCCACCGGGCCCGGCACGGGCTCGGGCATCGGCAGGGGGGTGAGGGCGGTGGGCGCCTCGTTGGGAGGCGGCGGCACGGGCGTGACCCCGAACATCATCGTGCCCTGGAAGCGCCGGGAGGGGTCGGCCGCTGGCGGGGCCGGGACGCTCACCGCGGAGATGGGGCCCGCCACCGGGGTGGGGCCACCGAAGTCGGTGAACTCCTCGTCGTGGTGGGCCTCCGTCGGAGGCGGCAGGGAGACGACTGGGGTCGCGAGGTCCCAGTCCCAGGAGTCCGCGGCCGCGTGGGGATCGACGGCCGGGGTGATCTTGCGGGAGACGTCCGTGGGGGCCCCTGGAGCCCGCGGTGACGGCGCTTGGGACTCTTCATCCAGGAGGTCGAACCAGTCGTCGATCTCCGATCCGGTCGGTGTCTTTCGCCCGTCACGGGTAGCCATCAACGAGATCCTCAGGCCTTCGCCACCACGCCCTTGAACATCCGGAACGTCCGGGACAGCGCCTCGACCTGCTCCTTCAATGCCGCGGCGTCGTGGCGGTCGATGGCGACCTTCGTACGTTCCATCACCCCTTGGGCCTTGTCGAGCGCGTCGCGACCGTAGTCGCTGCCGCCGACCACCTTCGATACCTTGTCGAAGAGGCGCTCGATCTCGTGCATCAGCCCCTCGGCCTCCTGCTTGCGCGCCTCGAACTCCTCGTCGCGCTTGCGCTCGACCGCGAACTCCTTGCCCGAGTCGATCATCGCCTCGATCTCCTCGCGGGTGAGCCCGGAGGTGGCGGTCACGGTGATCGACTGCTCCTTGCCGGTCTCGAGGTCCTTCGCGTGCACGCTGACGATGCCGTCGGCGTTGATCTCGAAGGTCACCTCGATCTCCACCACCCCGGCGGGCGCGCGCCGCAGGCCCGTCAGGATGAACTCCCCGAGGAGCTCGTTCTGGTCGGCCTGATCGCTCCCCCCTGCATCACCAGGATCTTCACCGCCGTCTGGTTGTCCCGCGACGTGGTGAAGGTCTTGCCGCGCGCCGTGGGCACGGTGGTGTCCTTCGGGATCAGCGGCTCCATGAGCCCACCCGCGACCATCATGCCGAGGGTCTGCGGCGTCACGTCGAGGAGCACCACCCGGTTGGCCGTCGGGCCGTCGTCGTCCAGCAGCGCCGAGCCCTGGATCGCCGCACCGATGGCCACCACCTCGTCGGGGTGGACCCCCTTGCTCGGCTCGCGGCCGAGAAACTCCGCCACGCTGCGCTCGACCAGGGGCATGCGGGTCATGCCGCCCACGAGCACCACGTCTTCGATGTCCTCGCGGTGCAGCCCGGCGTCGTCGAGCGTCTGCCGCATGATGTCCACGGTCTTCTGCACCAGGTCGGCGGTGAGCTGCTCGAAGTCCGTGCGCGACAGCACCCGCTGGAGGTGCAGCGCCTCGTTGCGACCCGACGAGATGATGAACGGAAGATTGATCTCTACCTCGCGCACCGAGGACAGTTCGACCTTGGCCTTCTCCGCCGCGTCCTTCAGGCGCTGAAGGGCCATGCGGTCCTTGCGGAGATCGATGCCGTGCTCGTCGCGGAAGCCCTCGACCAGCCAGTCGATGACCCGGGAGTCGAAGTCCTCGCCGCCGAGGAAGGTGTCGCCCGCCGTCGAGATGACCTTGAACACCCCGGTGGCGCCGATCTCCAGGATGGACACGTCGAAGGTGCCGCCCCCGAGGTCGTACACCGCCACGGTGCGGTCGATGTTGCGCCCGAACCCGTAGGCCAGCGCCGCGGCCGTGGGCTCGTTGATGATCCGGATGACCTCCAGGCCAGCGATGGCCCCGGCGTCCTTGGTCGCCTGGCGCTGGTTGTCATTGAAGTACGCCGGCACCGTCACGACGGCCTTCTGCACCTCCTGCCCAAGGTACTCCTCGGCGATGAGCTTCATCTCCGCGAGCACCATCGCCGAGACCTCGGGCACCGAGTGGGACTTCTCGCGCAGGGAGATGCGCACGTCGCCGTGCGGGCCCTCGACGATGTTGTACGAGGCTGTCGAAGCGACCTGCTTCACCTGCGGGCTGTTCCACTTGCGGCCGATGAGGCGCTTGGCGGAATAGACCGTGTTTTCAGCGTTGGTGATCGCCTGGCGCTTCGCGAGGTGACCCACCAGTCGCTTGCCTGCCTCGGTCATCGCTACCATCGACGGCGTGGTCTTGTACCCGCCGCGGTTCGCGATCACCACCGCCGTCCCGTTCTCCACGACGGCGACGCAGGAATTCGTCGTACCCAGATCGATCCCGATGACCTTTTCCATCCGAGAACCCGCTCGTTGAGGACGACCCGTCGTCTTCTGTACGGTCGTCCAGTCCGCACCCGTTGGCAACGGGCATGTGCGCCCGCCGCGTCGATTCCAACCGCGTCAGGGACCTATCGCATCAAGAACTCCAGCAGCGCTTTCTGCGCGTGAAGTCGGTTCTCCGCCTCGTCCCACACCGCCGCCCCGGGCTCGTCGATGAGCGCCGCTTCGACCTCCTCGCCGCGGTGCGCCGGCAGGCAGTGCAGCAGCAGCGCGTTGGGGTTCGCCTCGCCCAGCAGCGCGGTGTTGACCTGGTAGCCCGCGAAGGCGTCGCGCCGCGCCGCGGCGTCACCCTCCTGCCCCATGGACGCCCACACGTCGGTGATCACCACGTCGGCGCCCCGCGCGGCCTCCCTCGGGTCGACCACCTGCTGCACCCCCGCCGGGAGCTCCGCCGAGAGGAACCCATACCCCTCCGGGGACGCCACGGTGAGCGTGAGCCCCAGCCGCCCGGCCGCCTCGACCCAGCTCCGGGCGACGTTGTTGGCGTCGCCGATCCACGCGTACCGCAGGCCCTCGAGCGCGCCCTTGCGCTCCCGCACCGTCATCAGGTCGGCCAGGATCTGGCACGGGTGGTGGTCGTCGGTGAGCGCGTTGATGACGGGCACCGTCGCCGCCGCCGCCAGGGTCTCGATGCGCTCGTGCGCCGCGGTGCGAAGCACGATCGCGTGCACGTAGCGGGAGAGCGTGCGGGCCGTATCGACGATGGACTCGCCGCGGCCCAGCTGCATGTCCCGCGTGCTGAGCACCACCGGGTGCGCCCCCAGCTCGAAGGCCCCGACCTCGAAGGAGACCCGGGTGCGCGTCGACGGCTTCTCGAAGATGAGCGCCACGCTGCGGCCCTCGAGCGGCCGGCGGTGCGCGCCGTAGCTCCGCTGGTTCTTCATCGCCTTGGCGTGCTCGAGGATCTGCCGCAGCTCGTCCGCGGTCAGGTCGGCCACGCGCAGGAAATCGCGCTTCACCTTCGGGGTCATGTCGCCTCCCGGGTCATGTCGGTGAGCACCGCGTCGAGCGCCGCGAGCCCCTCGTCGAGCTCCGCCTCGGAGATGACCAGCGCCGGCGCGAAGCGCAGCACCCGGTCGCCCGCCTGCGCGATGAGCACCCCGCGGTCGCGCATCGCGCCCAGCACCAGGCGCGCCTCGACGTGGTCGGCCAGTACCAGGCCGCAGAGCAGCCCGCGGCCCCGGGCGCCCTTCACGAGCGCGGGGTGCTTCGCGGCGAGCCCTTCGAGGCCGGAGAGGAAGTAGGCCCCCTTGGCCGCGGCCCCCTCGATGAGCCCCTCGCGGTCCAGCGTCTCGAACACCGCGAGCGCCGCTGCGCAGGCCAGCGGGTTGCCGCCGAAGGTGCTCCCGTGGGTGCCCGGAGCCAGCGCCTCGGCGTACTTCTCCCGCACCAGGAAGGCCCCGATGGGCACCCCCCCGGCGAGGCCCTTGGCCAGCGTGAGCACGTCCGGCACCACGCCCTCGTGCTGCACCGCGAGGTACTTCCCGCTGCGCCCGATGCCCGTCTGGATCTCGTCGACGATGAGCAGCACGCCGGTCTCGTCGCAAAGCGCGCGCAGCCCCTGGAGGTAGCCCGGCGGAGCGGGCAGCACGCCCCCTTCGCCCTGCACGGGCTCGATGATGATGGCCGCCGTGCGGTCGTTGACCCGCCGGCGCATCGCGTCGAGGTCGCCGTACTTCACCTGCGAGACCCCCGGCAGGCGGTGCCCGAAGCCCTCCCAGTACTTCGGCGTGCCCGTCATCGCGACCGAGCCCATCGTGCGGCCGTGGAACGAGCTCCACGTCGCCACGATGCCCGTGCGCTCGGGGTCGTTCTGGGTGAAGAACCACCGCCGCGCCAGCTTGAGCGCCCCCTCGTTGGCCTCGGTGCCGCTGTTGGTGAAGAACACCCGGTCCATGCCCGTGCGGGCGCAGAGCTGCGCGGCGAGCTCGATCTGCTTGTCGTTGTAGTAGAGGTTGGCGATGTGCCCGAGGCGTGCCGCCTGCTCGGTGAGCGCGCGCACCAGCGCCGGGTGCGCGTGGCCGAGCACACACACCGCGATGCCCGCGTAGAGGTCGAGGTACGACCTCCCGTCGGTGTCGTAGAGGCGGCAGCCCTCACCCCGGGTCATCACCAGCGGGGGCTGCTTGTAGGTCTTGAGCAGGTGGCGCCCCGCGAGCGCCAGCAACGCGTTGGTATCAGCCATGTTCGCCCTGCTCTACCACCGATCTCCCGAGGCGCGCCAGCGTCGCCGCGGCCACCGCGCGCAGGGTCTCGCTGCACGGCTCACACCCGCCGTTGCAGCACCGCGGCCACTGCGACACGGGCATCCGTAGGAGCGGACGCACGCAGTCCCGGTAGTAGTCGGGCAGCGCCCACTCAGCGGCGCTCTCCGCCAGCGCCCGGTCGAGCGCCTCCGCGGGCACACCGTCGAGGGGGTCGCTCATCCGCGGACGATCTCGGTCCCGACGCCGTCGTTGGTGAAGATCTCCAGCAGCACCGCGTGGGCGAGGCGCCCGTCGAGGATGTGCACCTTGCGCACCCCCCCGGCGATGGCGTCGAGCGCGCACTCCACCTTCGGGATCATCCCCCCGTCGATGACCCGCTCGGCGATCCACTCCCGGGCGGTGGCGCTGTTGAGCGAGCCCGCGAAGGCCCCGTCGGCGCCGCGGACGCCCTGCACGTCGGTGAGCAGGATGAGCTTCTCGGCCCGCAGCGCCTCGGCCACCTTTCCTGCGGCGGTGTCGGCGTTGAGGTTGAGCGAGGCCCCGTGCTCGTCGACGCCGATGGGCGCGATGACCGGGATGAAGCCCGCGCGCATCAGCTCGACCACGACGTCGGGGGTCACGTGGCGCACCTCGCCGACGCGCCCGAGGTCGACGGTCTCGCCGTCGCGGGTGACGTACGGCGCCACCCGGTCGGCCAGGACGAAGCCGTCGTCCTTGCCCGAGAGGCCCACCGCGCGCCCGCCGTGCCGGCAGATGAGGGACACGATGTCCTGGTTGATGGAGCCCGCGAGCACCATCTCGACGACCTCCATCGCCGCGTCGTCGGTGACGCGCAGCCCGTCGACGAAGCGCGACTGCAC
>CAIOSS010000915.1 GCA_903860995.1 uncultured delta proteobacterium
AGCGACTCCATCACCTCCTCGTCGTGGAGCGCACCGACGCCCTCTCCCGCCGTTGGATGGAGTGCATCGAGGCCGCCTCACGGGCGTCCGTTCGCGGCCCGCGCGAGGTGATCACCGCAACCCTCGAAGGTCACTACGGCGGGGTCTCTCCATCGTTGCGTGAGCACCTTGAGTTCGCGCGCGTGTTCGGTGATCTTTTTCGGGCGCTGCTCGGGCGCTTCGACGCCCTCTACGACTGCGCCCGCAAGGCAGGGTGGATCGCGCTCCGTTCTCACGTGGCGCAAACCACTCTGGCCGGCCCGGAAGCACAGGTGTTGCGGGAGGCATGCACGGCCGTCGTGCAGCATCCGCTCGCCGCAAAGATGGCGCGCCTTCCTGCCCATGGCCCGGCGCTGCTGAACCTTGCGCGAACGCTCGCCGACGCTTCTCCCGAGCAGATTCTCGAGCAGCTCATCGGTTACCACCACCGCGTCCAGCGGGAGCGGTCTCGCGGGAGCGGGTGGATCCGCGTCGAGGGAGAGCGCGTCATCGTCGACCTTGCCACCTACGGGGCTGATCCCGATCGGGTGAGCTTTCCGACGTTCAAGATCGATGTCGTGCAGTCCCTGTTGCGCGACCTTGGGAGGGTGCCGTGAAGCTCGCCCGCGCGCTCACGCTCGATCGGCTCGGCTCAGAACGCCCGTGCCTCGGCGCCGCCTTCTGCACGTACACGTTTGACCCAGCGTTCTTCGAAGAGCACGTCCTTCGCACGGTCCTCCGCCTGGGCTCCGACCCGGATGAGCAGCCCGCGCGGTTCCTCGACGAGGCCCGCGCCGCGATCGTCGAGACGCCCGTCGTCTGTGTGGTGGATGCGGACGTCCGCCAGGCCGGTCGTCGGGTCCCCTACGATCTCCTCGAGGTGGATCGTCGGGTGTTTCACCCGAAGCTCATCGTGCTGCTCTACGACGAGTTCGCGCGGGTCCTCATCGGGTCGGGGAACCTCACGCGCGGAGGCTTCGGCGGCAACACGGAGTTCTTCTTCAGCCGAGATCTCCGTTACGCAGCCCCGGACGACGCCGTGGCGTTGCGAGAGGTCGATCGGTTCCTGGCGCGGGCCGGCGACCTCGCGCGGACGCGCGGCACCCAGCTCGCGCGCATCCGCGAACTGCTCGACGTCCACATCCGGGACACGCCACTGCCACGTGCAGAGGACCGCTCGTTCCTGATCGTCGACACCGAACAGCGTCCGCTCATCGAGCAGTTCCTGGCGGTGATTCCCGCGGACGCGCGCATCACCCGGGCGGGGGCGCTCGCGCCGTTCTTCGAGCAGGACGACGGCGACGGCGACGTGTCTTCGGTGCTGGGCACGCTCCTCGACGCGCGCCCCAGCGAGGGGGCGACCGTCGACGTCGCGGTGGTCTGGGACGATCCCGCGGCGGTGACCCCGCCGGGACGGCCCGTGACCCTGGAGGAGCACCTCGGACGGCTCTGGTCGTGGCAGGGGCAGGACGACGAGCGACGTCCCACGCTGCGTTGGCTCACGCCACAATCCATCGGTCCCAACGTCGTGCAGGCCCTCGACGATGGAGCGCAGGGGCGACGCATCCCGCGGGACGATTGGGATTCCGCGATCACCCGCAATGAGGCATGGCCGCTCGCGCGACCGCGCGCGTTCGCACCGGCAAAGAAACTCGAGGCCGTCGCCACGGCGGCGGGCACGTTCAACCTCTGGCTGCACCCGGCGTGGCGTTTCGAGGATGGCCTCCGCGTTCATCGTCCGCTGCACGCGAAGCTGCTCACGATCACGACCCGCCGGAGAGGGCGAATCCACACCTGGCTCCTGATGGGATCGGCCAACGCCTCGCAGGGGGCATTGCTCCGATCCCAGGTGCAGAGCGGCAACGTCGAGCTCGGCGTGGTGCTGGTGCTCGAGGGCGAACACTCGCTCAAGGACCTCTGCCCGGAGCTGGTCGCCTGCGACCGCCAGAGCGTGGAGCTGATGGAGCGGGAGTTCCCGGAAGGGCGGCCCGACCTTTCGCGTTGGATCGAGTCCGCCTGCTACGACGCGGCAGCCTCGAAGCTGGTGATTCGCTGGGCCAGTGAGGGTCCTGCCCCGCTCGGCGCCTGGGCACTCCACTACGTCGGGCACGAGATCACCGCGGGACCGACGGTCCCAACAGAGTTGTCCACGATCGAACCATTTTCGCTCTCGCCGGCCAGCGCGGAGCTGATGCTCGTGACCGCCGGGGAGGAGTACAGCGTGCCGATCCTGGTGCGCGACCTCGCCGCCCTGCCGCCGAGCGCGGGGCTGGCGGGCCTTGGCCTGCGGGAGCTGCTGGCGTTGCTGGGTCGGCGCATCGGCGGCGAGCGCCTCTCAACCCTGCGGATCGAACGTGGCGCCGCGACCACGGACACCGTGCTCGATGCGATCTTCGGCGAGGGCTTCGGTCCGCCCGACGTGTTCCGCGCGTGGTGGGCCATCGCCGAGGACCTCGCCTCCCCGAACCTCTCGGTGCAAGGGGTCCGTCAGCGCCTGAGCGGCGCGCTGGGGGCGGGCGCCGTGTGGAACGCCATGGAGGACGCGCACGCGAAGGGTTCTCTCTCCCGCGAGGAACTCTGGTTCTACGGCGCGGAGCTACTGGCGACGCTGCGCGCCGTACGCTGGCCGGTGTCGCCGGATGCGCCGCTCCGGGCACGCGAACTCGAGGAGTTTGTCAGCCAGCTGCGAGGGCGTCTCGATGCCGTTGCCCCGGAGACGAGTCGGCGCCCGTGGGTGCAGCGCATCCGGAAGTTCTACGAGGTGGGAGCGTGACGAGTCGCGATCGGAACTGGCTACACGGGTTCCTGCGTCTCGATCGGCGCCAGGAGATCGATGGCATCCCGGACGCAGACATCCGCCGTCAGGAGGACACGGTCCTGCGGGCGCTCGAACGCCTCGATCACCAGCCCGGCGTTGTGATCGCGGACGAGGTCGGCATGGGGAAGACCTGGGAGGCGCTGGGTGTCGCCGCTGCGTTCCACCAGGCGAAGAGTGACGCGCGGATCCTGGTGCTCACCCCGGGTCCGGACCTGAACACGAAGTGGACGCAGGAATTCCAGACGTGGCGCGACCCCGAGCGCACCGTCTACGACTTCCAGGACAGCGTCGCGAGCGTCGAAGACCTGTCGACGTTCGTCGCGAAGGCGCGCACTGCCCGCGTGGTGATCGCCCCGGTCTCGATGTTTGCGGGCACCCGCGGAGCACGGGAAAAGGCGTACCTGCTGTCGCTCTTCGGCCACTGGGCGGGACTGCACCGCAACACCGTCCAGGCGATGATCCAGCGGGTCGATCAGCGGGTCGAGCGAGTGGACCCGACGCTCGACGCGGTGCGCTTCCTCGGGGTGGTTGCGTACCCCGAGCTCGAGCCACTCCTGCCTGAGGTGTTTGCCTCGCGAAACGACGGCACCCAGGGGCTCCATGAGCTGTGGGAGAAGCACGGACTGAAGTTGTTCGAGGAGCGCGACGTGGACACGCTCCTCGACGACGTGCGCTTCCGCCTCGTGCGCGCGCTGTTGCCGACGTTTTCGCTCGTCATTCTCGACGAAGCCCACAAGCTCAAGAACGCGCACACGGTCCGCGCCCACGGCGTGGCCGGCTGTCTGCGCGATCGCTTCGACAAGGCGCTCTTCCTCACCGCCACTCCCTTCCAACTCGACGTCCACGAACTGCGACAGGTCTTCCAGCTCTTCTCGCTGGCGAAGGGAGCACCGACCGACCTCCTCGCCCGCGCGGACGCGCTCTTCGCAGCCATTCGCGACTATCAGGCCGCCTACGGCGCGTTCGAAGCCGCGTGGCGACGACTCGATGCCGCCGCAGTCAGCGAGTTCACCGCCTGGCATGAGCGTGATCCCGCGTTCGAATCCCCGTCCGACGATCCCTCACTTCGCGTCGTCGCCGAGCGCTACCGGGCGCTGCGCTCACTCAAGGACCAACACATCGAGCCGGGGTTCCGCCAGTGGATGATCCGCAGCGTTCGGGAGGAGAAGCGCGCCTACCGCCGGTCGATCGTCGAGCGCCTGCCGCCGGCGGGTGGTTCCGCGCTGCCGTTCCTGCTCTACGAGCGGTTCATCGCCGAGATCTTCCGGCGCGGCGTGCGTACCCACAAGGCGTCGGTCGAGATCAACATGGTCAGCTCCTTCGCGGCGGCTCGCACCGGCGCGTTGCTCGCGGCGGGCGAGATGCGTGGGGTGCCACCCGAGGTGGAGCGCTACCGTACGGTGCTCGGCGCAGTGCTCGGTGAGGACCGCGGCAAGGAGCCCGAACACCCGAAGGTCTACCACGTCGTGCGCGACGCCCTCGAGGCCGCGGGGCGCAACGAGAAGACACTGATCTTCTGCGCGCGGATCGAGACCCTGCGGCACCTGCGCAAGACCCTCGATCACGAGTGGGTCTCGGGCTACCTGCTTGCCCGGTGGCGCAAGGTGCTGCCGGGTGCCGCCTACGAGACCGTCTTCGACTCGACCGAGGGAACTGACAAGCGCATCGGTTTCCACACGCGGCTGCGGCAGCGTTTCCAGCGTGGCCAGGACAGCCTTTATCTCGCATTGCGGGAGAGCTATACGCAGCTCGTCGGCGTGCCGCATGAGTTCCTCCGAGAGCACATCGAGGAGATCGTCGAGCGCGCGAACGAGAAGGTGCCGACACTGCGGACGGTCCCCTCGCGAGCGTCCAGCCTCGACTGGCAACTGGCAAAGCGCGTGCTGGAGCAGGCTGCCGTCGAGATCTGGTCCGCGCGGGCTCCGGACGATGCGGCGGAGCAACGAGAGTGGATCGAGCGGATGACCGACCCGCGCTTCCTGACCCTTGGCTTCGACCTCGCGCGTGATGACCTCGAGAAGGACGACACGGGCGAATCGGTGCCGCAGTGGAAGCTCTCCACCGACATCGCGGAAGTCGTGCTCATCCGGCAGCCCGGTCTCTGGGCCTACATGAAGGGAACGCTCGAAGGATTCGCGCCAGCGTTGAGGGTGCAACTGGTCGAGCGGATCGCCCGCTACATGCTCTATCGGGAGGTGCCCTTTCTGGTCGATGTGCTGACGGCGTGGAAGCGTGCCGGGCACGATCCAGAGACCATCGAGTCGCGAGCACTGCTCGCCTTCGTCGATCGCTTCTGGGGCACCGAAGACGGTCGGCGCTGGATCGCCCGGACGTTGGAGTTCGCGACCTACCTGCATTCCCGACCGCATAAGCAGCGCGGGGAGATCCTGGAGGGTCCGATCCAGCAGGGTGCTTTCGTGCGCTCGACGGAGGATGGCGACAGCCGCGAACGCCTGCGGGAGGCGTTCAACACGCCGCTGTACCCGATGATCCTGCTTGCCAATGAGGTGATGCAGGAGGGACTCGACCTCCATCGCAACTGCCGCCGCGTGGTTCACCACGACCTCGCGTGGAACCCTGCACAACTCGAGCAGCGGGTCGGTCGCATCGATCGTCTGGGTTCGCTCACGCTGAAACTGCGTACGAAACGGCCAGAGACCACCCTCGACGTCCATCATCCGCTGGTGCAGCGGACGATCGACGAACGCCTCTACCGGACGGTGAAGGCGCGGGAGAAGTGGCTCGACTTCCTGCTCGGCCAACCGCCTCGCTTCGAGGACTACGCGCTCGACGACCTGCAGGCGGCGCCTCTACCGGCGGCGATTTCGGAGTCGCTCCGCATTGACCTGAGACCGCGGGAGTAGGTCACCGAACATCAGTCGATGAGCGAAGGCTCTACTCGTCCGTGCCCCTGGAGGCACCCCGATTCATTGGCTTGCTCGGCGTGATCAACGTGGAGGTGATCACGACCCAGCATCACGACGCGTGCGGCCACCAGGTCCACGAGCCCGCCGCTCCCCCTCGCTGCGCCACCACCGCCCCGTAGAACCCGAACTCCCCGAACGGGCGGTACAACGTCACCACCGGCGTCGCAGCGAGCCCCGAGGCCCGGCCGAGGTACAGGTATGCGCGACCCGATCCGGGGTACGTCCCCACGCCGGGGGTCGCCGTCTCGGCGCCAGACCCCACCAGCACGTCGCCGAAGCCGTCGGCGTTCACGTCCCCGATGCTGGCCACTGCGACGCCGAAGCTCCCCGCGTTGTCCGTCGGGGCAGCCAGCGAGACGCTCGG
>CAIOSS010000916.1 GCA_903860995.1 uncultured delta proteobacterium
GCCTGGGCAGCGCGCGGCACGGCGCACAGGAAGCGGCGAGCTTCCTCGTGCTGCTCGGTGGCGCGCGGGGTCTGGCCCCCGAGCGGGCCCGGTTCGGCACGGCGGCGGATGCGAAGTCCGACGTGTACGGCCTCGGGGCGCTGGCCTTCGAGGTGCTCACCGGGAAGCCCCCCTTCGCGGCCACTTCGCTGGCCGACCTGGTGGTGGCGCACATCACCCAGGAGCCCGACGCGCCCAGCAAGGTGGCGCCGCGGGGGTGGGTGACGAAGGAGGTCGACGCGGTGGTGCTCAAGGCCCTCGCGAAGGACCCGGAGGCCCGCTACGCGAGCGCCGGGGCCTTCCTGGCGGCGCTCTTCGAGGCCTCCAAGGCGAAGCGCGGCAACGAGGTGGGCAAGGACGAGTTCGCGGCCCGCAAGGCGGCCCTCGCCGAGGCGCCGACGGACGACGACAAGGCCCTCGCGCTGGAGGCCGCCGGGGGCAACGGGGTGACCTGGGCCGAGGTGGCCGCGGCGATCACCGAGGCGGCCGACGGGGCGGAGGACGCGGGCGCGAAGAAGGCCCTGCGGTTCCGCGCGGCGCGGGTGCTCGAGGCCGAGGTGAAGGACCTCCCGGCGGCCAAGGCGGCGTACGAGGCCATCGCGGCGATGGAGGGCGGCGACGAGCTGGCCGCGGGGCGGGCGAAGGAGATCCGCCGGGCGACGGCGAACGCCGAGGAGCGCGCGGAGATCTACCTGGAGGACATCGAGACCGAAGCGCTCGCGACCGAGAAGGCGCGGCTCTGGGCCGAGCTGGGGCGGCACTACGAGCGCGAGCTCAGCGACGGCGAGAACGCCCTGGTGGCCTTCACCGAGGCCGTGAGCGCGTCGCCCGCGGACGACGACCTGGCGGCGGAGATCGCGCGCCTCGTGGGCGACGACGCCGCGAAGTGGAACGAGGTCACCGCGCAGGTCTCCGAGGCCGCGAAGGGCCGCGAGGCGGCCGAGCAGGTGGCCCTCTACCTGCGCGCGGGCCGCTGGTACCTCGACCGGGTGAAGCGCACCGACTACGCGCTGGCGTGCTTCAACCAGGCGATCACGGCGAACCCGGGGAGCGACGAGGCCCTGGAGGGCGCCGCGTCGATCTACCGCAAGGCGCAGCAGTGGGCCGAGCTGGTGGGCATGCTGCTGAAGCGGGCCGACGCGCAGGCGCAGGCGGCGAGGGCGCGCGACCTGCGGGCCGAGGCGGCGGACCTGCTGGAGTCCAAGCTCGACGAGCGCACGAAGAGCCGCGAGCTGGCGGAGAAGGTCGTCGCGGAGGACGCGGCGCACGACACGGCGACGCAGGTGCTCGAGCGGCTGCTGCTGCGCGCGGAGGACTGGGCGGGCGTCGCGAAGCTGCTGGAGCACAAGGCCGAGGCGCAGTCGGGCGAGAAGCGGGCGGAGACCTACTGCGAGATCGCGGAGATCTACGAAGACCGGCGCAGCGACGTGCTGGCGGCGCTGGAGTGGTACGAGAAGGCGCTCATCGCGGACGCGCGCAACATGGCGGCGCTGAAGGGCCTGGAGCGGCTCTACGCCCGCGAGGGCAAGAGCGAGGGGCTGCTCAAGGTGCTGGAGGCGCAGGTCGACGCCGTCGCGACGCCGCGGCAGAAGGTGGAGCTGCACAACCGCATCGGGGCGCTGGTGGAGGAGGAGTTCGTCGACCACGCGCGGGCGGCGACGGCCTTCGAGGCGGCGCTCGCCATCGACCCGGCCAACGACCTCGCGCTGCGGGGCCTCGGGCGGCTGTTCCGGGTGCTCGGGCGCTGGGAGGAGCTCGCGTCGCTGCTCGACCGGCACGCGACGCTGGTCGACGACGCGGCCAAGAAGGCCGAGCTGCTGGTGAGCGCGGGGCGCTTGTTCCTCGACCCCATCGGGAGCGTGGAGCGCGCCGGGCGGTGCTTCGAGCGGGCGCTGGAGGTGGAGCCCGGCAACGGCGCGGCGCTGGAGCTCAACGCGCGCGTGGCGGGCCTGCAGGGCGACGTGCGGGCGGCGACGGAGGCCTACGAGAAGCTCGCGGCGGCGGCGAAGACCCCGACGGAGAAGGTCGAGGTGCTCCTCAAGCTGGCCAAGCTGCTGGAGGACAAGGGCGACCGCGACGGCGCGATCGACCGGTACAAGCAGGCCCTCGACGTCGACCCGGAGAGCGCGTCGGCGACGGCGCGGCTGCGGGAGCTCTACGCCTCGCGGGGCGACTCGCAGGGCGCCATCGAGCTGCTCCAGCGGGAGATCGAGGCCGCGGAGGGGAGCAACCAGCGGGCGTCGCTCTGGGCGCAGGTGGCGCGCATCTACCGCGACCGCGTGAAGGACCACGCCAAGGCCCGCGACGCGGCGGAGAAGTCCGTGCTGCTCGACGCGACCAACGAGGACGCGGCGGTGATGCTGGGCGAGCTGCACTTCGACGCGGGCCAGTGGGCCGACGCGGCGAAGCACCTCGCGGGGCGCGCGGGCCGGGCGAAGGAGCTCGGCCGCGACGAGGGCCTCGGGCTGGCGCTGAAGTACGGCGAGGCCCTGGCGCGCTCGGGCGACGCGGCGAAGGCGCTGGAGGCCTTCCGGGCCGCGGCGGAGGTGGCGCCGGACGACCGCGAGGCGCTGCTGGCCGTGGCGAAGGCGACCTACGCGGCCGAGGCGTGGGGCGAGGCGAAGACCCGCTACGAGGCGCTGCTGCAGGTGCACCGCGGCGACCTCGACGAGGCCACGCGGGCGGCGGCGCTCTACGAGCTCGCGGACGCCACGCGGCGCGGCGGCGACAACGCGGCGGCGATCGCGTCGCTCACCGAGGCGACGGACCTGGCGCCGACGTCGGCGCGCACCTTCGAGCTGCTGGCGACGCTGCACGGGGCCGAGGGGCGCTGGGACGAGGTGGTGCGGGTGAAGCGCCGGCTGCTGGAGCTGGCGGAGACCGACGCGCAGCGCTTCACGCTGCACATGGAGCTGGGCGAGCTGCTGGCCACGCGGCTCGGGGACAAGGCCAAGGCGGCGCGCTCCTTCGTGGCGGCGCTGGAGCTGCGGCCGTCCGAGCGGCGCATCCTGATGCGGCTGATGCAGCTGTACTCCGACGAGAAGGACTGGGGTCGTCTCGTCGAGATCATCCTGAAGTTCGCCGACCTGGTGGACGACAAGGCGCAGCTCTCCCGGTACTACGCGACCGCGGCGCAGCTCTGCGAGATCCACCTCAACCGCCCGGAGGAGGCGATCGACTACTACGAGCAGGCGCTGGAGCACGACCCGTCGCACGCCGCGGCGCTGGAGGGCCTCGCGGCCCTGCGCGGCGCCAAGAAGGACTGGTCCGGCCTGGAGCAGAGCTACCGCAAGGTGCTCGCGCGGCTGGGCGAGGGGGCGAGCGCGTCGGCGAAGGCGAAGCTCTACGCGCGGCTGGGCGGGCTCTACGAGAAGGAGCTGAAGCAGCCCGCGGAGGCCGTGACGGCGTACGAGCGCGCGCAGGAGCTGTGCCCGGCGGAGCAGGACCACGGCGAGAAGCTGGCGGAGCTGTACCTCACGGACACCAAGCGCTTCTTCGACCGGGCGGTGACCACGCACCGCGCGCTCCTGGTGAAGAACCCGCTGCGGGTGGAGTCGATGCACGCGCTTCGGAGGGCGTTCACCGAGGCGCGCAAGCCCGACGAGGCCTGGTGCATGTGCCAGGCGCTGGTGAGCGTGAAGGGCGCCGAGCCGGAGGAGGAGAGCTTCTTCAAGAAGTTCCGCACCGACCGGCCGGCGGCGGCGCAGGAGAAGATGAACGAGGAGCGCTGGCGCCTCGACCTCGCGCACGCCTCGCTCGACCCGCTGCTGACGGGCGTGTTCGCGACGATCCTGCCGGCGGTGCTGAAGGCCCGCGGGGTGCCGCTCGCGGACTACGGCCTGTCGGACAAGGCCCTCATCGACCCGGCGACGGACGACGGGCAGATGGCGCAGACGATCCACTACGCGGCGGGCGTGCTCGGGCTCAAGACCCCGCCGGTGTACGCGCTCCTCTCCGACGACTCCGGGCTCAACCTGGTGCTCTCGCAGGACCCGGGGCTCTACCTCGGCGCGTCGGCGCTGGCAGGAGGGCCCACCAAGGCCCTGGCCTTCCTCGCGGGCGTGCGGCTCTCGTACTTCCGCGCCGGGCACTTCGTGCGGCAGATCGTGGCGACGGGCACCGGCCTCCGGGCGTGGCTCTTCGCGGCGATGCGCGCGGTGCAGCCGACCTTCCCCGTGGGCGACGAGCTCATGGGCCCGGTGAACGAGAACCTCGCGGCCATCAAGGCGCACCTCCCGGGCGCGGCGATGGAGCAGCTGGCGTCGCTGGTGACCAAGCTCATCGCGAGCGACCTCTCGCTCGACCTCAGGCGCTGGACCCTCGCGGTCGACCTCACCGCCGACCGTGCGGGCTTCGTGCTGGCCAACGACCTGGCCGTGGCGCTCGCGGTGATCAAGGCGACGCCCGACGAGCAGGCGGCGCTGCCGCAGGCCGACCGGGTGCGCGAGCTGCGGGCCTACGCCGTGAGCGAGGAGTACCTCCGGCTGCGTCAGCGCCTGGGCATCGCCATCGGCGTCGCGGGCTGAGCCCTCCCTCCGCCTCGACACCCCCACCCTGCCCTCCCTATAGTCCTAGGGCATGCCGACGATCCAGGCAGCCCCGCCGACGGGCCCGCGCGTGAGCATCGGCGTGCCCGTCTACAACGGCGCCCGCTCGCTGCGCCGCACGCTCGACCGGCTGCTCGAGCAGACCTTCACCGACTTCGAGGTGCTGCTCTCGGACAACGGCTCCACCGACGAGACGGCGGCCATCGGGCAGGAGTACGCCGCCCGCGACCCGCGGGTGCGCTACGTCCGGCAGCCGCGCAACCTCGGGGCGATCGGCAACTTCCTCTACGTCTTCGAGCACGCCGCGGGGCCCTACTTCAGCTGGCTCGCCTGCGACGACCACTACGACACCACCGCCCACCTCGACCTGCTGCGCGCCCGGCTCGACGCGGGCGCCGGCCTGGCCTTCCCCAACGTCAACCTCCTCGACCTCGCGGCCGATGGCAGCACCACCGTGCGCAAGCGCGACCACCTCGCGCGCTTCCGTGGGGTCACCGGGCGCTACGGGCTCTCGCGGATGATCCTCCTGGGGCCCTCGCACCCCGTGTACGGGATGTACCGCCGGGAGGTCATCGCGCGGCACCTGCCCTGCCTCATCGAAGACGCCGGGTGGTCGTGCTTCAACGAGGGGCGCTTCGTGCAGCGGGTGTTCGCGCGCGAGCGCTGCGACTTCGTCGCCGACGCGTACCTCAACGTCTGCCTCCACGCCGGGAGCGTGAGCCGGCGCGCCCGCCCGGCGCAGCTGCTCCGGGACTACGCCCGCTACACCTCCATGGTGCCCGAGATCTACCTGCGCTCGGAGTACACCGTGGCCGAGAAGCTGCGGCTGCTGGGGGCCGTCGGGGTCGAGCACGC
The DNA here is from genome assembly GCA_903860995.1 of uncultured delta proteobacterium. GTDB lineage: Bacteria > Myxococcota_A > Polyangia > Polyangiales > SCUS01. Next base: position 5,442 of record CAIOSS010000916.1, read on the forward strand.
GCCCTACCTCGGCTACCTCGCCGCGCGCGCCGCCGCCGAGGGCGCACGGCACGCCTGGGCCGCGGCGATCTCAGGCCCGCAGCCGCCGCCGCCAGCCTGAGAGCAGGTCGAGCGCGAGGGCGCGCACCGCGGGCGCCGCGAGCCCGGCGCCGAGCACCGCGACACCCCCCACGAACATCAGGGTGCACAGCGTCGGCAGGCGCCCGGCGGGCACGTGCAGCCACAGGCGGAAGGGGACGACCACCAGCGCGGCGCCCGCGAGGGGCAGGGCGACGTCGACGAGGTACCAGCGCCACATCTCGCCGCGCAGCAGCTTGCGGTGCATCAGCCGGATGCTCACGAAGACGTACCCGGCGTTGAGGATGGTCCAGCCCGCGGCGGCGCCCACCATGCCGTAGCGGCGCCCGAGCGTGGCCACCAGCGGCACCAGGAGCACGACCGCGACGAGGTTGGTCCAGAAGGTCAGGCGGGTCCAGCCGTGGGCCAGCTGGAGGGCGTAGGGGAGGTTCATGAGCCCGCTCATGGAGGTGCCCACGGCGATGGCGACCACCACCCGCCAGATGCGCTCGACGGTGTCGGCGTTGCCCGTCCAGGCGAAGAGCACCTCGCGCACGAAGAGCACCAGCACCAGGGTCACGGGCAGCACCGTCACCGACATGATCTGGCAGCTCTTGTGATAGAGCGCGCGCAACGCGGCCTCGTCGCCCGTGGTCACCAGCTGGCAGAGCCGCGGAAACACCGCCGCGAACACCGGCCCGATGAAGTAGTAGAGCCCGTTGCCGACGGTCCCGGCGAGCGTGTAGTACCCGAGCTGGTCGAGGGTGAAGAGCTTGCCCACCACGAGCTTGTCGGCCTGCACCAGCAGCACGGTCATCACCGAGATGCCCGTCATGCCGGCGGAGAAGCGCCAGTGCTTGCGCACCACCCCCCAGCGGAAGCGGCCGCGCAGCCCGGGCGCGGGCAGGTGGCGCGCGAGCATCACGCCGCAGGCGAGGGTGCCGAGCGAGGCCGTGAGCACCTGCCAGAGCAGGTAGGCCTGCACCGTGCGCGACACCAGCCACAGGATGAGCGCCGACCCGAGGAGCCGCAGCGTGGTCGTGGCGACCTGCACCACGTTGGAGAGCACCTGCTGTTGCAGCCCCAGGAGCCCGCCGTTGTAGAGCCCGCCGGGCCACTGGAGGGCGAAGACGAGGCCCATCACCCGCACGGCCTGGGTGACCGTCTCGACGGGCAGGGTGCGCACGTGCACCCAGCGCTGCGCGATGACGGGCGCCAGCGCCACGACCCCGAGGCCGGCGCAGACGCCCACCGACCAGAAGATGCCCTCGTGGGTGCGCACGAGGTCGCGCATCTCCTGCGAGGCCTCGGGGGTGCCCTCGGCCGACAGCCGCGCCATCTCGCGGTTGAGGGTCATCGAGAGGCCGAAGTCGAAGAGGTTCAGGACCGCGGCGAGGGTGCCGAAGAAGCCCACCAGGCCGTAGGACTCCGCCCCCAGCAGCCGGAGGTAGAAGGGCGGGAAGAAGAGCGCCATCGCGGCGAGGAGGCCCTTGCCGGCGTAGTTGGCGACGATGTTCCGCCGGAGGGCCGACATGGGCGGCAGTAGGAACTCCGATCGCCCCGCACCGTCAAGGTCTTCAGCCCGCCGTCCAGGCCTCGCTCTTCTCCCAGAGCGTGCGGGCGAGGGTCGCGTCGTCGGCGAGCGCCGCCGGCTTCTTCTCCTTGCGGTCGTCGTAGTAGCGCCCGTCGTGCTCGGCGACGTCCGGCGAGGTGGCGCACCAGAGCTGCGTGCGCGCGCCCTCCTCGTTGGTCAGCATGAAGAGCTTCATCACGTGGCGGATGCCCCACGGCACCTCGCGCCACACGTCCGAGGCCACGCCGCCCGGGTGCAGCGCGTAGGAGCGCACGCCCGGCCCAGCCTTCCCCCGCGCGAGCTCCCTGGTAAAGAGCACGTTGCAGAGCTTGCTCACGCAGTACTCCGGGAAGCCCGTGGCGCTCGCGGTGGGCCTGCGCAGGGCCTCCCAGTCGATGCCCGGCGCGCGGTAGTGCCCGCGGCTCGCCACGTTGACGATGCGCGCGGGGGCGGACTCCCGCAGCCGCGGCAGCAGCAGCTGCGTGAAGAGGAAGGGCCCGAGGTGGTTGGTGCCGAAGGTGAGCTCGAAGCCCTGCTTCGTGAGCCCCCGGGCGCCCGCGATGCCGGCGTTGTTCACCAGCACGTGGAGGCTCTCGCCCGACGCCAGGAAGGCCTCCGCGGCCGCGCGCACGGACGTGAGGTCGGCCAGGTCGAGCGCCATGAACTCCGCGTCGCCCCCGGTGGCGCGGAGGGACTCGACCACGGGGCGGGTCTTCTCCTCCGAGCGCCCCGCGAGGTGGACGCGCGCGCCGCGGCGGCAGAGGTCTTCGGCGGTCACGCGGCCGAGGCCGGTGTTGGCGCCCGTGACGATCATCGTGCGGCCGGCGAGTTCGGTGGTCGGGCTCATGGTTCGTTGGGTCTCCGGTGCTCTGTCGAAGGTGGCGCCTGGCTCGTCGGTGACCAGTCTGCACCGCGGTCTCCGATGGCCCC
>CAIOSS010000917.1 GCA_903860995.1 uncultured delta proteobacterium
CCAGAGGACAGCCATGAATGGAGAGGGGGAGAAAAGAGCGATAATTCAAACGATTTCGTCCCGCTCCGACCCCCCTCTCCATTCATGGAGAGGGGCCGGGGGTGAGGTCACGTACCCAACGCGGTGGAGAGCCTCTCTAACGCCTATGGGGCCATCACCCGCGACCCGCGCTAACCGTCGGTCATTACGAAGCGTACGCCGTGCCTCGTTTGAATGATGCTCTGGTTCGCATTGGCCCGGGTGACCGGCGCAGGCTGCTCGGCGTCGTGCACCGCCCCAACGATCACCGGCCGATCGGGGTCGCCCTCGATGTGCGCGATGACCACCTCGGTGCCGACGTGCAGCGTGAAGTGGCTGCCGTAGTTGGGCCCCGCGCTCGCCTGTGCGCGACGCACCCAGCGTGAGACGACCCCCTCCGCGTTGTCGGCGAGAACCCATGGCAGCGCGACGCGGTAGCGCCCGAACTCGTCGATGGGCGCGTTGGCGCCGTCTTCGGTGCCAACGATGCGACCGTGCACGAGGCCGTTGATGACCGGCCAGGGCACCACCCGAGGCGGTGCGTACGGCTGCGACGCCTCGATCGCCACGAACTCGTTGGCGTACGCGGCGCCTTGAGCGTCCGCCCCGGCGTCGCGCACGACGCCGCCGTCGATCACCGCGTGCTTCACCTCAAGCACGAAGTACTCTCGTTCGAAGCTCTCTTCGCGATGGTCGGAGAGCGTGAAGCGGCTCCCCGCCACGAGGGAGCGCACGCGCGATCTTCCATGGTAGACGCGACCCATCGCGGCGAGCTCGTTCGCGCGCACCGTTGCCAGCGCCTTGCCCTCCGCGGCGGTTTTATAGTGCTCACCGTATAGGACGCTCGCGCCGAAGCCGCGGTCAGACACGACGGCGCTCGCGACGATGGGCTGCGACGGAAGGCGCCAGTTGTAGTCGTTGAGCACCACCTCACGCGTCTGCCGGCGGGAGGTGCGGCGTAGCGATGTGACCACGTGGTCGAGGCCACTCGAGCTCACATACGCGATGGGCTCTTCGCAGCGGTTGACCCCCAACGTGTGGATCTCACTGGAGAACACCACGTAGTCGCCGTCGTCGCGCTGGTCGAAGCAGAAGAAGATTCCCTCATCCGCCAGCAAGCGCTGCACGAAATGGTAGTCAGACTCCCGATATTGAACGATGTACTCGCGCTTCGGAAAGTGCTTGTCGTGCACCTGTGAGAGTTGAAACGCGAAGCGCGTCATACCGCTCGCGCGCAGCACAGACTCAACAACTTGCTTGACCGTCGCGTCGCTGAAGATGCGCGAGCGCGTGGTCTGCGTGAGGAGCCAAAGCTGGGGCGCGAGACGTACGCGGTACACCACCACGTTGTCGTCTGATTCGCTCAGCAGCTCAGCCTCGACGACGATGCCGTGGGTAGGGTGCAGCGCGTCGTCGCCATAAGCCACCGTGGCTTGCGAAGTGAGGAGCAACTCGACCTCTTCGGGGTTCAGCGCGTACTCGAAGCGGGCTTCGATTTCGAGCTCGTACTCGTAGAGTTCGGAGACGCGTGCGACGCCGTGCATCGCACGCACAGACCAGTTGCCAGCGGCGAAGCCCGCGGAGTGAAACACCACGGCCGACCTGCCGGCCAAGTCGTTGGCAGTGCGCTCGCGCGCAGCGTATTGGCGCGTCGCACCGCGCGCTTCAACCTGGTCGATGCGCGTGCGCGAAGAGGCGTCTTGCCAGGGAGTGCGCTGCGGCGCACGAGGCGGCGGCGACGCCTGCGGACCGGGCGCGCGCATCCCGGGCGCGGTCGAAGATTCGCCGCCCCCCCCCGATCTGGGGGCTTCACCGTGCAAAAGAACCCCCGAGTGTTCATCAGAGCGAATGGGCATGACACCTTTCAAACCCTCTTCCAAGGTGCGTGTCAAGGGAGTTCGGAGCGTCCTGGAGTTCGGAGTAGGCGTTCTCGGGCCCGTAGCGAAGGGATCGACTGTGCCGTGGGAGGGACGAGGAACGCACGGGCGCCTCCCGGTCGCCGGATCAGCGGCGGCGCCTCAAGGTCCGACGGCCGCCAGAGACCCCGCGGCGTCACTTCAACGGCGACTCCCGACCGCCAGGCTGATCCCGCCGATCCGGTCACTGGACGCCTACTCCGAACTCCAGGGAGCGTCGGCGGCTGCGCCCGGCGCTCCATCGGTGAAAGACACGCGCGGGCGCGCTCCGGGCGCCCCCGACGATGCGCTACCGCAGAAGGTGTCGGATGAGCCGGTCTTTGATGTGGCGCTTCAGCGCGGCGCCCAGAGGCCCCGCAATGCCCTGGCGCTCCGCGGGCAGGTGCGCCACGGGGTCGCCGTGGGCCTGGAACACATACTGTTCGAAGATCTCCCTCCACGCTTGTCGTTGCGCGACGGGCAGGTCCTTGATGGTGAGAAGCGCGAGGAAGAGGGCGTCGAGGCCGGACGTCTGTGGCTTCTCCAGGTCGCCGATGGAGCCTCCCCACCAGTAATTCACGAGGATGTTCACTGGCTCAAGCGACTGCACGTGGTGCCACCACAAGGGCGGGATGTAGAGCGCGTCCCCGGGCTCGAGTTCGGCCACGGTTGCGTGCGCGAGCGCTTCGTTGAAGCGAGGGTGGGCGCTGCCATCGGGGCGTGTGAAATCAACCAGGCTCACGGGCACTCCCGTGGGTGTGTGATCCAGCGGGCCTACGTAGAGGTTTCGCACCTGCTCCATGGGAAGCAGGGTGAAGCGACGACGCCCCGCGACGACGCAAGCGAGGTTCTCGACGTCGTCGAAGTGCGCGGGGACGATGCCTCGGTTGCTGACCCAGAGGCGCGGCTTCACTGCGGCGTCGAGGAGGGGCATCGGGTGCTGCTCTGCGAAGCCGGGGAGGGCCTCCTCGATCAGCACGCTCTGCACGGCGATCGTCGGAGGATCGGTCAGCGTGTCGAGGCGCTCAAGCAGCGCCAGCACGGCGCCGAGGGGCGCGCGGCGGCGCTCGAAGGTGAAACCTGTGAGGCTCTCATCGGAGGAGAGAATCCCGCGGTGGGCGGGTGCAGACACTGCGAGGTCTACGGGATGGCCGCGATCGAACTGCCCGTAGTACGCACGGATCGCCGCGGGGGCTCCGCCCGCGCGCACACACGGCCAGCGATCGACGACGCCGCGCAGCCACGCGGGGCACCCGAGGGGCGCGATCTGCGTTTCGAAGGTATTGCGATCGGGGGCGATCCACTGCCGAATGGGAGAGGCATGCGCTGACATGGGGAGCCTGCCGTGTGTCGGCGCGACATCGGCCGAGCGATGAGGGGTAGAATGCGAGCGATCAGCGCGCGCGATCGAGCATCTCGCGGAGCTGCAGCAGCGTCTGCGGGAGCGCGTGGACGGTCAGCTGCTCGGTGCGCGCACCGTCTCGGTACGTGAGCGTAAGCAGCACCGCCGGCTGGTTGAGACCGCGCGCTTGCTTCGACTCGTGGTGGGTCTCGATGCGCCAGTCGACGTCGATGAGGAGCTTGCCGTGCTGGATGATCTCGCGCTCAACGGTCTCCTGGCGCACGTAGGCCGCGGCGCGCTCGTAGCCCGCGAGGAGGATCGCGGCCCCCTCCGCGTCGTTTGGGAGCAGCATCGCGAGGTCGCGCCCGAAGGCCTCCCTGGGCAGCCGCAGGCGGCTCGCTGCACGCACGATGAAGCGACACCCGCGGAGCGTGCGCGAGAGGTCTTCAGCGTTGACGCTCCAGGTGCTGCAGAAACGGTCGAGCACGGCCTCGACGGTGCCAGGGATCGGGTCTGCGAGGGTGGGGCCGAGAGCGTCCCAGAAGTGCGCGCGAGCGCCTTCGGGGAGCCTCGCCAGGCCGGCGAAATCTTGCAGAAGATCACCCGCGGGCGCGCCGCCGTTGAGGCACTGAAGAGACGGGGTGGGGCTGGTACTCATCGAAACCTGTGGACTGGTTACGCTGTTAGGACATGCGCCGGGAGGCTGCGCTCCGAACCAAACCTGGAAGCTAGCACACCCAACGTCGAAGCCGGCCAGCGCGATCTTCGGAACTCCTCTCCAGCCTGGTGAAGATCGAGGGAACGATGGTGAAGATCAACGACGGCGCGCTCACCGTGATGTGAGCCGACGGGCCGCTCAGCGGTGCGTCAGGATCACCGCGAGCGCGGCGACGATGATCACCGCGAGCACCGCGCCGATGATGGCGTAGGGCGGCTCTTTGGCGGGCGCAACGGGGGCGGCGGGATCGGGCGCCTCGGGGCGTCGCGGGGCGCTGAGCG
>CAIOSS010000918.1 GCA_903860995.1 uncultured delta proteobacterium
GCTGCAGGATTCGGCCACGGCCAGCCGACGACCCTCGAGAAGTCCGGCCACGATCTCGTCGATTCCGGTTCCGTCGGTGCTAAAGGTGGTCTTCGGAAAGCGGGAGGCGGGCGACGCCGTGCTGGCGGGCGCGCGGGTGATGAAGGGCACGCTCCGGGTGCTGGCGACCCGGGCGGGCGACGCCGTGGCGTGGGCGCGGCTCGCGCGCTGGATGACCGCGCCGCGGGAGGGCCCGCACACCGTGCGGCTCGCGCGGCGGGTGCTGCTGCTGGCGCCCGCGGGCGTGGCGGCGACGGCGCTCGCGATGGCGCTCTTACACATCTTTGTATTGGGCGGCGACCCGGCGCGGGCCGCGGGCTGCGTGCTGGCGCTCGCGCCGCTGGTGCGGATGGTGACCGCGGTGCAGGCGCCCTTCGTCGAGGCGCTGGTGGAGGCGGCGCGGCGGGGGATCGTGTTCCGCGACGCGGCGAGCGTGGAGGAGGCCGCGCGGGTGGGCACGGTGGCGCTCTGCTTCCGCGGGACGGTGACCGTCGGCAGGCCGGAGCTCACGGAGGTGGTGTCGCTCGGGTCGCGCAGCGAGCGCGACGTGCTGGCCCTCGCCGCCGCCGCCGAGGAGGCCGCGCGGGAAGACCCGCTGGCGAGCGCGATCCTCCGGGGCGCGATGGCGCGGGGGCTGCGGCTGGAGGGCGTGCGCCGCCCGGTGGTGCTGCCCGGCCAGGGGGTCACCGCGGTGAGCGCCTCGGGCGAGGCCGTGGTGGTGGGCCAGCGGCGGCTGCTGCTCGCCGAGGGCGTGAGCGTGGCCCCCGCCGAGGACGTGCTCCTGGGCATCGAGGCCGCCGGGCGCACCGCCGTTCTGGTGGCCATCGACGGGCGCGTGGAGGGGGTGCTCGGCATCGACGATCCGGTGCGCGACGAGGCGCGCTCGGCGGTGCAGGCGCTCATCGACGCGGGCTTCGAGGTGGCCCTCATCGCGGGCACCGGGCGGGCGACGGTGGAGGCCATCGGGGCCCTGCTCGACGTGAGCAACCTGCGCCCCGAGGTGGCGCCCGAGGAGCGGGCCGCGGTGGTGCGCGCCCTCTCCGAGGTGGGCGGCGGCGCGGCGGTGGTGGGCCGCCCGCGCTGGGACGGCGCGGCGCTGGCGGCGGCGGACGTGGGCATCCAGCTGGAGGCGGCGGGCGGGGTCGGCGGCGAGACGGCCATCGCGCTGGCCTCGGACGACCTGCGCGACGCGGCGGCGGCGCTCACCGAGGCGCGGCGCGCGAAGGAGCGGGCGACGGCGGTGCTGGCGATGGGCGTGGCCGGGACGGTGGCGGGGGTCTTCGTGGCGGCGGCGCTCCCGAGCTGGGGGGTGCTGGCGGTGGTGGCGGCGACGGTCGCGACCCTGGGTGGCGAGGCCCTGGTGCTGCGGGCGCGGCTGGGAGGGGTGTGATGGCGGGTCCGGTGGTGGTGGCGGCGGCGGTGGTGATCGAGGGCGACCGGGTGCTGCTGACGCAGCGGCCGGGAGGGACGCACCTCGCGGGCGCGTGGGAGTTTCCTGGCGGCAAGCTGGAGGAGCACGAGAGCCCGGAGGCGGCGCTGGTGCGCGAGCTGCGCGAGGAGCTCGGGGTGGAGTCCGAGGTGGGCGAGGTGCTCGACGTGACCTGGTGGCGCTACCC
>CAIOSS010000919.1 GCA_903860995.1 uncultured delta proteobacterium
CCATCGCCCGCAGCGCGGCCGACCAGTTCTGGAGGTCGACGGCGATGCCGGTCTCGTGGTTGGAGCCGCCGGGGGTCGCCGCCAGCCCGCAGGCCCCGGAGTGGTAGAGCACGTACTGGTCGGCCAGCGTGCGGAACATCGAGTTGACCGTGAGGGGCGTGGTGCGCGCCGCGGCCCAGAGGGCGTCGCGGGCGCTGGCCTGCGCGAGCGAGAACACCCGCGAGCTGGACAGGTTGATGCCCGGGTGCGGGGCCGCGTTGACGAACACGCCGGGAAACCGACAGATCTGCGTCTCGACGAGCTGCCGCGAGAGACCCTCGACCCCGGCGGTGCTGCACTGACGGCGCGCGGCGACCGTGGCGACGGTCTGCGCCGAGGCCGCGGAGGCCGCGGCGAGGAGGGTCAGCGTGAGGGCGGCGGAGCGGCGCATGGGGCGCCGCCGACGATGCCCGAGGTGGGCAGCGGTTGGAAAGGGGAGCGGATCAGAACTGCGCTTCTTCGGTCGAGCCGTGGAGCGCGAGGGTGCTGGCCTTGCCGCCGGAGATCACCTGCGCGACCTCGTCGAAGTAGCCGGTGCCCACCTCGCGCTGGTGGCGCGTGGCGGTGTAGCCGATCTTCTCGTCGTCGAACTCGGCCTGCTGGAACTTCGAGTACGCCGCCATCCCGCGCTCGCGGTAGTCGTTGGCGAGCGAGTACATCGAGTGGTTGAGGGTGTGGAAGCCCGCCAGCGTCACGAACTGGAACTTGTACCCCATGGCCCCGAGCTCGCGCTGGAACTTCGCGATCGTGGCGTCGTCGAGGTTCTTCTTCCAGTTGAAGCTGGGCGAGCAGTTGTACGCGAGCATCTTGCCGGGGAAGTGCTTGTGCACCCCCTCGGCGAACTGCCGCGCCTGGGCCAGGTCGGGGGTGCTGGTCTCGCACCAGAGCAGGTCGGCCACGGGCGCGTAGGAGAGCGCGCGGGCGATGGCGCACTCGACGCCGCCCTTGAGGTGATAGAAGCCCTCGGCCGTGCGGCCCTTCGCCGTGTCGATGAAGGCGTGGTCGCGCTCATCCACGTCCGAGAGCAGCAGCTTGGCGCTGTCGGCGTCGGTGCGGGCGACGAGCACCGTCGGGACGTCCATCACGTCGGCCGCGAGGCGCGCCGCCGTCAGCGAGCGCAGGAACTGCGACGTGGGCACGAGCACCTTGCCGCCCATGTGCCCGCACTTCTTCTCCGACGCGAGCTGGTCTTCGAAGTGCACGCCCGCCGCGCCCGCCTCGATCATCGCGCGCATCAGCTCGTAGGCGTTGAGCGGGCCCCCGAAGCCGGCCTCCGCGTCGGCCATGATGGGCGCGAACCAGTCGCGGTCGTGGCGACCCTCGGAGTGGTCGATCTGGTCGGCGCGCTGCAGCGACTGGTTGATCTTCTTCACCACGGCCGGGACGCTGTCGACGGGGTAGAGCGACTGGTCGGGGTACATCTGCCCCGCGGTGTTGGCGTCCGCCGCGACCTGCCAGCCGGACAGGTAGATCGCCTTGAGGCCCGCCCGCACCTGCTGCACGCCCTGGTTGCCCGTGAGCGCGCCGAGCGCGTTGATGAAGGGCTCCGTCGTGAGCATCTGCCAGAGCTTGCGCGACCCGCGCTGCGCCAGGGTGTAGTCGATGCGAAGGCTGCCGCGGAGCTTCTGCACGTCGGCCACGCCGTACGAGCGGGTGATGCCGTCGAAGCGGCCCGGGGCGGCGTCGTTGATGTACTCGGTCGGGCTGAAGTGGTCGTGGCTCATCGGGGGCTCTCTCTCGGGGTGTTGGTTGGGTCGTCTTCGTGGTGGGTGAAGGTCTCGCGTCAGCCCAGCATCTCGTAGGCGGGCAGCGTCAGGAATTCCTCGAAGGTGGGCGCCGTCGAGAGCGACTCGAAGAGCGTGCGGGCCTCGGCGAAGCGCCCGCGCTCCATGCGCGCCGGGCCCTGCTCGGCAGCGATGCGCGCCATCTCCTCGTCGATGACGGCGCGCAGCCGCGCGGCGGTGACCACCGAGCCGTCGTCGAGCGCCACGCCGTAGCGCACCCACTGCCACACCTGGGCGCGGGCGATCTCCGCCGTCGCGGCGTCCTCCATGAGGTTGTAGAGCGGCACGCAGCCGTTACCGCGCAGCCACGACTCGATGTACTGCACCCCCACGCGCACGTTGTGCCGGAGCCCCGCCTCGCTGCGGGTCCCTGCGTGGGGCACCAGGAGGTCTTCGCGGGTGACGTGCACGTCGTCGCGCAGCCGGTCGATCTGGTTGGGCGTCGGCATGTGGGCGTCGAAGATCTCCCGCGCCACCGCCACGAGGCCCGGGTGCGCGACCCAGGTGCCGTCGTGGCCGTCGCGCACCTCGCGGAGCTTGTCGGCGCGCACGCGGGCGAGGGCGGCCTCGTTGGCCGCGGGGTCGTCCTTGATCGGGATCTGCGCCGCCATCCCGCCCATCGCGTGCACCCCGCGGCGGTGGCAGGTGCGGATGAGCAGCTGCGCGTAGGCCTTGAGGAAGGCCTTGTCCATCGTGACCTGACCGCGGTCGGGCAGCAGCGAGGTGGGGTCCGCCGCGCGCTTCTTGATGAACGAGAAGATGTAGTCCCAG
>CAIOSS010000920.1 GCA_903860995.1 uncultured delta proteobacterium
CCGACGTCGCGCTGGTGACCAACGCCGACGCGGCGCACACCGAGCTCCTCGGGAGCATCGACGCCGTCGCCCGCGAGGAGGGCTCGCTCTTCGCCTTCGCGCGCGCCGCGGTGGTGGGCAACGCCGACGAGCCCCGCTCGGCCTCGCAGATGGACCGCGCCCTCGCCGACCGCGCGCGCTGGCTCTTCGGCGCGTCGCCGGACGCCCACGTCGCGCTCTCCTCCCGGGCGCTGCGCTCGGACGGCGGCGCGGCGCTCACCTTCACCTTACACGGCTCGCTCTCGGGCGTCGGTGCGCTCTCCGTCGAGACGCCTCTCGTGGGCGCGGCGGTCGCCACCAACATCGCGGCGGCCCTCTGCGCGGTCGCGGCGCTGGGCGCGTCGGCCGAGCAGATGACCGCGGCGGCGGCGGCGATCGGGGCGGTGGGCGCGGTGCCGGGTCGGCTGCAGCCGATGGCGCTGCGCGGGGCGCTGGTGCTCGACGACACGTACAACGCGAGCCCGCGGGCGGTGCGGGCGGCGCTCGACGCGGCGCGGGAGCTCAGCGCGGCGCGGGGCACGAGGCTGCTGGTGGCGCTGGGCGACATGCTGGAGCTGGGCGGACTGGCGGGCGAGGCGCACGCCGAGGCGGCTCGGGCGGCGCTCGACGCGGGGGCGGCGGTGTTCATCGCGGCGGGGCCGGAGATGGGCGCTGCGGCGGCGGCGCTCGCGGGCGCGGCGGAGCTGTCGGGCGCGGAGGTGGTCACCGTGGACGACGCAGCGGCGGCCGGGGTGGCGCTCGCCGCGCGGGTGCGCGAGGGTGACGTGGTGCTGGTCAAAGGGTCTCGCGGGATGCGGATGGAGCGCTGCGTGGCGGCGCTCGGGGACGGCGAGTAGGCGATGCTGTACCTGTTCCTGTATTCGCTGAAGGCGAAGTCGGAGCACCTGGGCTGGCTCAACGTGCTCCGGTACATCCCCTTCCGGGTGATCCTCTCCATCCTCACGGCGATGGTGATGTCCTTCACGCTGGGGCCGTGGTTCATCAACCGGCTGCGCTCGCGGCAGATCGGCCAGGTGGTGCGCGACGACGGCCCGCAGTCGCACCTCTCCAAGCGCGGCACGCCCACCATGGGGGGCTCGCTGATCCTGTTCACCCTGGTGGTGCCCACGCTGCTCTGGGCCGACCCCCACAACAGCTACGTCTGGCTCACGCTGCTGGTCACCGTCTGCTACGGCGGCATCGGCTTCCTCGACGACTACCTCAAGCTGAAGAAGCTCAACTCCGCGGGGCTCGCGGGGCGCTACAAGCTCATCGGGCAGTTCGCCGTGGCGGCGCTGGTGGTGGGGTACCTCTTCTACGGGCAGGGATCGTTCCTGCCGGCCGACTGGCTGCACCACCGGCTGTCGCTGGCGATCCCCTTCGCGAGCTTCAGCAAGCACCACCTCGTGCTGCCGGTGGCGGCGTACTTCATCTTCGCAATGTTCGTGGTGGTGGGCACCTCCAACGCCGTGAACATCACCGACGGCCTCGACGGGCTCGCCATCGGCCCGGTGATCATCAGCGCCGGGACCTACCTGGTGTTCGCGTACGTGACCGGCGCCACCTTCGGCGGCTTCGACCTCTCTCGCTACCTCGACCTGCCGCCGCTGCACTCGACGGGCGAGCTCGCGGTGCTGTGCGGCGCCATGATCGGGAGCGGCGTCGGCTTCCTCTGGTACAACACCTACCCCGCGTCGGTGTTCATGGGGGACGTCGGCGCGCTGGCCCTCGGCGGCACCCTCGGGATGCTCGCGCTGGTCACCAAGAACGAGCTGCTCAGCGTGCTGCTGGGCGGGCTGTTCTTCGTGGAGATCATGAGCGTGATCATCCAGCGCACGTGGTTCGCGGTGACCAAGCGGCGCTACGGCACCGGGCGGCGGATCTTCCTGATGGCGCCGATCCACCACCACTTCGAGAAGGCCGGCTGGGCCGAGCCGAAGATCATCGTCCGCTTCTGGATCATCTCCATCATGCTCGCGCTGGTCTCGCTCGCGAGCCTGAAGCTGCGCTGAGCTCGCTCACGCGGTCAGCGCGACCTCCACCCACAGCTCGCGCGCCTCGCCCGGCGCCAGCACGATGAGCCCCTCGCGGGTGTTGAGCGCGTCGCCCGGGGCGGTCCACGGTTCGAGGCACACGAAGTCCTTGCCGTGGAGCGTCCAGATGACCCAGCGGGTGAACTCCGGTGAGGCCGTCACCTCGACCCGGTGGCCGTCCGCGAGCACGAGCGTCGCGTGCTCGTCGAGGTGCAGGTCGACCTCCGCCCGCATGAGATCGATGGGACCATCCAGGGCCACCGTGGTCTTCGAGGTGTTGTCGAAGGCGCGTGTCGCCGCCGTGGTGATGGACGTCCGCGCCTTGTCCCCGTCGGGCACGAAGAAGTACGGGTGGAAGCCCATCGCGAAGGGCATCGCCGTGGCGCTGTGGTTCTCGACGCGCTGGGTGATCCGCAGCCGCGCGCCGTCGAGGGCGTAGCGTAGCGTCAGCACGAAGTCCCAGGGGTACTGCGCCCGCGTGGCCTCGTCGGAGCGCAGCCCCAGCGTGGCCGAGCGCTCGTCCGCTGCCGTGACCGACCAGGGGCGCTGCCGCGCGAAGCCGTGCTGCTTCATCGAGCCCGTGGCCTCGCCGTAGCGGAAGCGCTCGTCGGCCAGCGCGCCGGGGGAGGGGAAGAGCACCGGGACGCCGCCGCGGAGGTTCTTCCCGGGGTCGAGCAGGGTGGACTCGTCGAGGTAGAGCACCGGCCGGTCGCCCACCAGGAAGCGGGTGACGATGCCGCCGCGGGTCGGGGCGAGGGCGACGGTCGCGTCCGCGGCGTCGTCGCGCAGGACGAGGGTCTCCAAGGCAGTCAACGGATCGAACATCGCCGCAATCTACGCCCGCCCTCGCCGCGGGGTCCCCCGGTAGGAGGTTGCGCGGTTTTCGTGGTCGCGACCGGAGTTGCGCTAAGCGCCACGATCGTGAACGGCACGGTGCGCGGACAGCGTGTAGTGGTGGTGGGACTCGGGCTCTCGGGGCTCGCGGCGGCGCGGCGGTGCCTCTCGGACGGCGCCGCCCAGGTCACGGTGAACGACCGTCGCCGCGCGGCGGAGGTCGACCTCGACCGCTACGCCGACCTGACCCGGCGGGGGGTGGAGTTCGCCTTCGGCGGCCACGACGACGCGGTCTTCGGCGAGGCCGACGTCATCGTGCTGTCGCCGGGCGTGCCCCCCCTCGACGCGGTGGCGCGGGCGAAGGCGCGCGGGGTCACCGTCGTGGGCGAGCTCGAGCTCGCGAGCTGGTTCTGCGAGGCGCCGGTCATCGCGATCACGGGCACCAACGGCAAGAGCACCGTCACCACCCTGCTGGGCGAGATGCTGGAGTCGTCGGGCTTCCCGACCTTCACGGGCGGCAACCTCGGCACGCCGTGGTGCGACGCCATCGGCCACGAGCCGACCGCGCCGGGCGGGCGCTCGGTCATCGAGGTGAGCTCGTACCAGCTCGAGGCCACCGAGCGCTTCAGGCCCTTCGTCGCCGTGTGGCTGAACCTCACGGCCGACCACCTCGACCGGTACCCCTCGATGGCCGCCTACGGCGCGGCCAAGGCGCGGATCTTCCTCGCGCAGCGCCCCGACGACCACGCCGTGGTGCCCGCCGACGACCCCGTCGTGCTGGCCTTCGCGCGCGCCGGCGCCGCGCAGGTGCACACCTGGGGCGGCGAGCACAGCGCCGTGCGCATCGTCGACGACGCCATCATCGGCCCCGGGGGGCTGCAGGTGCCGGTGGGCGACGTGGGCATCAAGGGGTCGCACAACGTCGGCAACGCCATGGCGGCGGCCCTCGCGGCGCACCTCGGCGGCGCGACCGCGGCGGCGATCTCGCGCACGCTGCGCTCGTTCACGGGCCTGCCGCACCGGATGCAGCGGGTGGTGGAGCACGCGGGCGTGGTCTACGTGGACGACTCCAAGGCGACCAACGTGGGCGCCGCGCTCAAGGCCCTGGAGGGCGTCGACCGGCCGGTGGTGCTCATCGCGGGCGGCCGCGACAAGGGCGGATCGTACGACCCGCTGGTGCAGCTGCTCCGGGCGAAGGCCCGGGGGGTGGTGCTGCTGGGCGAGGCGGCGCCGCTGCTGGCGCAGGCCATGGGAGACACCGTGCCGCACGAGGTGGCGGCGGACATGGACGAGGCCGTGCGCCGCGCGGCGGCCCTGGCGCGGCCGGGCGACTGCGTGCTGCTGGCGCCCGCGTGCAGCTCGCTGGACATGTACAAGAGCTACGCCGAGCGCGGGGACGCCTTCGCGCGGGCCGCGCGCGCGCTCCGCGAGGGGGCCGGGTCGTGAGCCCCGCGCCGACCAACGCGCGGCGGGACTCGATGGCGCCGGTGGGCGTTGCGCCGTACCGGGCGCAGTCCGTCGAGAAGGGCGGCGCCCTCGGGCGCGTCGACCACGCGCTGCTGGGCGTGACGATGCTGCTCGTGGCCTTCGGGATCGTGATGGTCTACTCGGCCAGCGCCGTCTTCGCGGAGCACCTGCACCACAACGGGCAGTTCTTCCTGCTGCGGCAGTCGATGTACGCCGTGATGGGCTTCGGGGCCCTGGCCTTCTTCGCCGTGCAGGACCACCGCAAGCTGCGCGCGTTCACCTACCCCATGCTCGGGGTCACGGTGCTGCTCATGCTCGCCGTGGTGATGGGCGCCGGGCACTCCGGCGGCGGCGCGGCGCGCTGGATTCGCGTCGGGCCCATCAACATCCAGCCCGCGGAGATCGCGAAGCTCTCGCTCATCGTCTGGCTCTCGCACTCGCTCGCCAAGAAGAACGAGAAGATCCGCACCTTCTCCGTGGGCTTCCTCCCGCACCTGCTGGTGGCGGGCTTCCTGATGCTGCTCTGCCTGAAGCAGCCCGACTTCGGCTCCGCGGTGGTGCTGCTGCTGCTCACCTTCACGCTGCTCTTCGTGGCGGGCGCGCGCACGGGGTACATCCTGGGCACGCTCATCGCGGCGCTCCCGGTCGCGGCCTACCTGGTGCTC
>CAIOSS010000921.1 GCA_903860995.1 uncultured delta proteobacterium
CGCCGCCGAACACGTACGCCCGCGTCACTGCCCCCGAGGCCCCCGCCTGCGCGTCGGCGGCGCTCTGGCTCCACGCCTCGGCGCCGTTGTTGACGTTGTCGAGCGTTCCCACCTGGCCGCTGGCGATGACGCCCTGGATGACCCCCGCGACGCCGAGCGCGGCGCCCAGCCCGAGGCTGACCCAGGGCCCCACGGTCGACACGGCGCCGCGTCGGTACTCCACGCGAAACCAGCGGGGCTCGATGACCGCGCGCTCGACGGTGCGCTCGACGGTGCGCTCGCGGACGATCACCTCCGGGGTCTGCCCCGCGCGGCGCGCGGCCTCCTCGCGCTCGCGCTGCTGGTCGGCGAGCGGGCGCAGCTGCGCCAGCATCTGCTCGAGCGCCGCGCGGTCGAAGCCCGGCGCGCCGGCGCTGGCGAAGTCCTGGAGGGACTGCGTCGCGCCGACGTAGTCGCCCTGGCGCTCGAGCGCGCGAGAGAGGTTGAAGAGCAGCTCGGGGCGGTGCGAGATCGCGTGCGCCTCGCGGAAGGCCCGCGCGGCCTCGTCGTAGCGCCGCGCCGCGAAGGCGCGGTTGCCGTTTTCGAAGTAGGTCTCCGCGAGGTTCTCCTGCGCGGACGCCGACCCCGTCGCGAGCAGCGCCGCGAGCGCGACCGTGGCGGGCCTCACGGCGCCACCACGCCGGGCGCCCCGCGCAGCAGCGGGAACCCGAGCGCCTCGCGCTGCGCGAGCCACGTCTCGGCGCAGCGGTGGGCGATGCCGCGCACGCGCTTGATGTAGTCCTGCCGCGCGGTGACGGAGATGGCCCCGCGGGCGTCGAGCACGTTGAAGTGGTGCGAGGCCTTCACGCAGAAGTCGTAGGCGGGCAGCGCGAGGCGCTCGAGCGGGGCCTTCGCGTACACCAGCTCGGTGCGCGGACCCTTCTTCGACTCGACGCGCTGCTCTTCCAGCGAGAGGGCGCGGCGGCACTCGCGCTCGGCGGCGTCGAACTGCCCGCGGTGGTGCTCCACGTCGGCGTGCGTGAAGTTGTACGTCGACCACTCCCACTCCGCGCGCTTCGCCACCTCGCCGTAGCGCACCCCGGGCGCCCACATGGCGTCGTAGATGCTCGAGACGTCCTGGAGGTACATCACGATGCGCTCGAGGCCGTAGGTGAGCTCGCCCGACACCGGGCGGCAGTCGAAGCCGCCGCACTGCTGGAAGTACGTGAACTGCGACACCTCCAGGCCGTCGAGCCACACCTGCCAGCCGAGGCCCCAGGCGCCCAGCGTGGGGGACTCCCAGTCGTCTTCGACGAAGCGCACGTCGTGCTTCAAGGGGTCGGTGCCGAGCGCGCGCAGCGAGGCCAGGTACTGGTCCTGGATGTCGAGCGGCGAGGGCTTCAGGATCACCTGAAACTGGTGGAACTGCTGCAGCCGGTTGGGGTTGTCGCCGTAGCGCCCGTCCGTGGGGCGGCGCGAGGGCTCGACGAACGCGACGTTCCAGGGCTCGGGGCCGAGGGCCCGCAGGAAGGTGTTGGGATTGAACGTCCCCGCGCCCACCTCGCTGTTGTACGGCTGCACCAGCAGGCACCCCCGCTTCGTCCAGAAATCCTGCAGGGTCAGGATGAGCTCTTGAAAGTACATCGGTGCCCTCGGAGGTACCGCAGTCCCCCACCGGGGATCAATGGATCCCCACCCCCCTCTTCCTCTTCGGCGCGGGCTTCTTCGCTCGCTCTTCGCAGGTGGGCATCTTCCGGTTGAGCTCCGGCGCGCGCTTCGCCCACGCCACCACCGCGTCGACGAAGGCCCGCACCGCCGGCGGCACGAACTCCCGCTCCGGGTACACCACGGCGATGTGGCTCTCGGCGCCGAGGCGCTCGGGCAGCACCGGCACCAGGGCGCCGCTCACGAGGTCGTCGTACACCACGGGCAGGGGCAGCAGCGCCAGCCCGTTGCCCGCCAGCGCCGACGCCCGCAGCACCGCGAGGTCGTTGGTGGCCATGACCGCCTCCACCCGCACGTGCCCGCCGCGCACCAGCGGCCACTGCGTCGCCGGGTGTTCGCCCAGGGCGAAGCCCACCATGCACGCGTGCTTCGTGAGCTCCGCCACGCGCCGCGGCGTGCCCCGGCGCGCGAGGTACGCCGGCGCCCCGACCACCACGAGGCGGGTGCGGGCGAGGTTGCGCGCGATGAGCCCCGGCGGGAGCTTCTCCCCGGCGCGGATGGCCACGTCGTAGGCGCCCGCGGCGAACTCGACGTGCCGGGTGGTGAGGTCGAGCTCCAGGCGCACTTCGGGGTAGCGCCCCACGAACTCCGCGATCATCGCCCCGAACTCCGCCGAGATGAGCGGCGGCGCGGACACCCGCAGCGCCCCGCGCACGGCGTTGTCGCTCTGCCGCACGGAGGCCTCGGCGTCGCGCACCGCCGCGATCACCCCGCGAGCCCGCGCGTAGAGGGCCTCCCCGGCGTCGGTCAGCGTCATGGTGCGCGAGGTGCGCCGGAGCAGTCGCACGCCGAGCTTCTCCTCCAGCCGCGCGAGCCTCCGGCTCACGGTGGGCCTCGGCACCCCCAGCTCACGTGCCGCGCGGGAGATCGAGCGCGCCTCGACGGTGCGCACGAAGGTCATGAACTCGGCGGTCTCGGGCGGATCGTCCATCTGCATCGTTTGATATCAGATGGTGCTCGCTGGTGCGCAATGGCGCCACCCCACCCCCGGGCGGACATTGCCCCTCGCCGACGCACCCCCCGCGTCGCAGGAGCTGCACGTCCCATGAAGAACCGCCACCTGTCCTACTGGATCCCCACCGCCCTCTTCGCCCTCGCGATGACCATGTCGGGCCTCGGCGCCCTCACCCGCCAGGCCCCGATGATCGCCGCGTACACGCACCTCGGCTACCCCGTGTATTTCATGACCATCCTCGGGGCTGCCAAGCTCCTGGGCGTCGGGACGCTGCTCGCCCCGGGCCTCCCCCGCCTGAAGGAGTGGGCCTACGCGGGCTTCACCATCAACCTCGCGAGCGCCGCGCTCTCGCACCTCGCCGCGGGCGACCCGGTCGGCAACGCCGTCGCGCCGCTGGTGCTCCTCGGCCTCCTGCTCGCCTCGTGGCGTCTCCGCCCCGCGAGCCGCTCGCTCGTGAGCCCCGCCGCCGACGAGCCCGCCCGCCACCCCGTCGTCGCCACCGCCTGACCCCCCTCGCGACTACGATCCAGGCGAGAGCGAGAGCGGCTGGCGGAACACCGCCGCGCCGACCTCCGGGCTCGGGAAGACGAGGCCGCGGATGCGCGCGACCATGCAGGTTCCAACGCCCGGCGCGGCGTCGAGTCCGGTGGTAGAGGCGCTGGTGACACGGCCTGATGCGCCGATCGTGAAGTTCAGGGTGATGGTGCCGGCGAGGGTCGGGGCGTCGCGCAGATCGCGCTCGTAGCAGCCGCGAAGACCGCCCTGCTGTCCGCGGAGGAGGCGCGCGACGCTGTCGACGGAGATCCCGCCCGTGGCTCCGACCGGCTCGATGGGGCCGAAGTCGAGGTCGCCGCGCCGCACGCGTTCGGCCGCCGGGGTGGGCTTCACCGCCCCCGCCGCGAGTGGAGAGTTCGTCACCTCGGGAGGCGGCACGGTCGAGCGCGCGAGCGGCTGCGGCGGCGCGGGCGGCAGCTGCGGCGCAGGCTCCAGAGATCGGTCGTCGCGCGGCGCCTCGCGGCGGCGGGTGCATCCCAGGCCCGCGCCGACCGCGAGCGTGAGGCACACGAGGGCGACGGCGAGCGACCGGGGGCTTTGAGGGCTTCGAGGCATTGGAGTGCTCCCGCGATACGTTATCAACGGGTCCATGCCGGCTGCACCCATTACCATCCCGCCGCACGTCATCGCCGACCCGCTGCGCCTCCTCACCCAGCGCGCCACGCTCCCCGGCGCCTACGGCTACGACCACTCCGCCCACGCGCTGCGCGTCGCCGCCGCGAAGGGCGTCCCCCTCGCCGACCGCCTCGCGCTCGCGCTCCACGGGAGCTGGATGGTCAACAGCCGCGCGACGTCGCCGGTGTTCCGCCGGTGGCTCCAGGAGCCCGCGCGGCCGGCGTGGATCGTCCTCGACGAGCTGCTGCGCGACGGCCCCGAAGGGTGGCTCGGGCTCGCCGACGACGAGCGCGCGGTGGCCGCCCAGGCCGTCACCCTGCTCTGCGGCGCGGACGTCGGCGTCGCGGCCGTGAGCAAGGTGCTCGCGCTGCTCTACCCGCAGACCCTGTGCCTCATGGACGACCACGCCATCGCCTGGCTCGGGCTCGCCCACGAGTTCGCGCCCGGCGAGGAGAAGGGCACCGCGGGGGCGTCGCTCTTCGTCCCGACGCTCGACGCGTTCGGCGCCGCCGTCGTGGCCAACCGCGAGGCGCTCACCGCCCTCGCCGCGGCGCACACCGCCGCCGTGCTCGACGCCACCCAGGCGCTCGACCGGGTGCTCTGGGTCGCCTCGTACGGCGAGCGCTTCTTCCAGAAGAAGTGAGCGGCGCGGACGCGCGGTGGTCGGTGCGTCGCCCCGCGCGATGGTGCTAACGTCGCGGACGATGCAACGAGACGAGAAGCCCACGGCGGCGCCGCGGTCCCCGCTGGCGGAGAAGCACGGCATCGACCCCTTCACGCTGTTCTGCGCGTACCACCTCGGCATCACGGCCAGCGACGGGTACGAGTTCCAGAACGTCCACCAGGTGGCGAAGCGCTTCGGGGTCTCCAGCGGGATCATCAAGCAGGTGCTCCAAGACCTGGCGATGGACCCCGACCGCCTGGTCAACAGCGACTTCGACCTCTCCAGCGCGCAGATCGACGTGCTCGAGGTCCCCGATGGGGTGTCCCGCACGGAGGTCGCCCGCCCGCACTGGGAGGCCTTCCGCACCGCCAAGATGAAGACCCGCGACTGGCAGCGCGAGCTCGCCACCGACGCGCGCGAGAACGAGAAGACCTTCGGCCCGCGCGCCCCGCAGCGCCCCGGGCGACGGTGAGCGAGGTGAGCATGGACCCGGCAGCGACCTTACGTGTCCCCGTATGCAGCGACCCGAAATGGCTGCGCTCCGCGGTGCTCGGGATGACCGCCGGGGTCTCCGGGCTCTTCATCGCCCTCTTCGCGCGCACCAACGTGTCCGCCGCGCTCGGCGTGCTGCCGGGCATGACCGTCGGGGTCTTCGGCGGCAGCGCCCTCGCCGCCTGGGCCCGCCGCCGCGGCGGCACCATCTCCCTCGTCGCCACCCCCGGGCGCCTCGACGTCAGCGACGAAGAGCGCCGCGTCGAGGTCGTCGACCTCACCAGCCCCTACGGCGCGCTGCTGCTCTCCGGCGAGGGCCGCCGCGTGCTCATCCTCTCGCAGCGCAACGACCCCGTGGTGCTCATCGAGTCCCTCAGCCCCCGCGCCGCACCCGGCGCCGCCTGGAGCGCCCGCACCCGCCCGGTCGACCTCGACGCCGTCGCCCTGTCCGCCGCCACCTCGCACACCTTCGCGCTGCTCCCGGGCGACTCGCTCGACCCCCTGCTCGCCCACCTCGAGGCCACCCTCGACCCCGACGCGCCGTGGCTGCTACAGCCCACCGGCACCGGCACCCTGGTGCTCTCCCGCGACGGCCTCGCGCTCGCCGACCGCGCGCCCCTGCGCGACCCCATCCATCCCCTCAACTACGCGGTGAAGGTGCAGGGCGGTCAGGTCGCCGGGCTCGGGCTCGCGTCCACCGCCGACGAGGGCTCGATGCTCCTGCTGGCCTGCGACGAGGCCACCGTGGAGAGGCGCGCGGTGGTCACCGACAACCCCATCGACGCGTTCATCCCGATGTCCACCTACGAGGTGCTGCGCGCCCTCTACCGCGCGCCCGCTCAGTAGACGTTGTCGCGGTAGCCCGTCGGCGTCTGCGGGGCGTTGGCGCGCGGAGCCGTGCGCGGCGGGCGGCGGAGGCGCGGCGCGACAGGCAGAGCGACGGGCTCGACCCCGGGCGCGGGCTCGACCGGAGCGACGGGCATCGGGGGCACGTCGGTCACCCGCGGGCGCAGCCGGGCGACGTGCGTGAGCTGCGCGCCCGACAGGGTCACCTGGTGGTCTTCGAAGCCCGCGTGGCGGAACACCAGCGTGTGGGCCGTGTCGGGGTTGGCCCGCGCGCCCGTCCACGCGCTGCGCAGGGGCGTGCGGCCGAGGGAGACGCCGCCCTCGAGCACCTCGGCGCCGGGGGGGTCGCTGTCGAGCGAGACCTGCACCGTCGGCGCGACCACCGCGGGGGCGGAGGGCGGGGGCGCGGCGACGAGGCGGATGGCGACGCCGAGGCCCACCGCGAGCACGAAGAGCCCGACGCCCAGGAGCAGCGGAGACCGACGGGCCTCGGGGGCAGGGGGCGGCGGCGTGACGGCGGGCGCGGCGGGGAGCGACTCGCGGGGCGTCGGCGCGCGCGGGAGCGGCGGCGGGAGCGTGGAGGTGAGCGGCGCGACGGGGCCCTCGCCCGAGGTGGGCACCCGGCCGCTGAGGCTGTTGATGAACTCCCCGGACATCGACCCGAGGGGGCGGCCCACGGAGGCGCCAGCGTGCTTGATGGCAGCGATGAGCTCGTCCATCGACGCGTAGCGCTCCTCAGGGCGCTTGGCGAGGCAGCGGTAGACGATCTCCTCGACGGCCGCGGGCACCTGCACGAGGGGGTTGGTCTCGACGAGCGTGGGCACCGGGTCGCTCACGTGGGCCATGAGCAGGTTGACCGAGCTCGATCGCTCGAAGGGCACCTTGCCCGTGAGCAGCTCGAAGAGGATCACCCCGAGGGAGTACACGTCCGTCGCCAGGGAGACCCGCTCGCCGCGGATCTGCTCGGGGGCCATGTACTTGGGCGACCCCATGAAGAGCCCGGTCTGGGTGAGGGCCTCCTCCGCCGTCTCGTCGGTGCGCTTGAGGAGACCGAAATCCAGCACCTTCACGAAGTCCTGGTCGTCGTCGTGGCGCACCAGGTACAGGTTGGCCGGCTTCAGGTCGCGGTGGATGACCCCGTGCCCGTGGGCCTCGCGGAGCGCGCGGCACGCCTGCACCAGGATGTGCAGCGCACGGCCGACCTCGAGCGGCGCGTCTTCGCGCAGGAGCCGGTGGAGGGTGCGGCCCTCCAGGTACTCCATCGCCATGAAGTACACGTTGTCGCTCGACTGCCCGTAGTCGTAGAGCGTCACGGTGTTGGGGTGCGTGAGCTTCGAGACGATCGACGCCTCGAGGAAGAAGCGCTTGTGAAACTCCGGGTCGCTCTCCCCGTTGTAGTTGGGCTGGAGCACCTTGAGCGCGACGATGCGACCGAGCGGCGCCTGCTCGGCCCGGTACACCTTGCCCATGCCGCCGCGGGCGATGATGGACAGCACCTTGAAGCGGTCGTTGATGACGCGCCCGATGAGCGGATCTCCTGGCGCGGTCGACGTCGCTGTGGTGGTGCTGACGGGCTCAGCCATGCGCTCCGGTGATCGGTCGGGCGACGTTCCTGCGTGAAGGCCCCCGTCGAACCGATCGCGGCGGATTGTTCCACCCGCCCCCCCGGGCCGTCAACGGCGCGGGCCATCGAAGCCATGGCCGTGCCCCATCCGACCCGCGCGCTTGCAGGTGCCCCGTCGGCGTGCTGCCCTTCGCGCATGGATGCACGCAAGCGACGATGGGGAGCCGGGCTTCTGGGCCTGGCGCTGTGGGCGGCGCCGGCGGCGGCGCTGGCGGTCGACGAGACGGTCATCGCGGTCGACCTGGACGACAGCGCCTCGGACGGCGACGCGCGCGATGTTGCGCAGCGGCACCGCATCACCCTCCGGCCCAACAGCCCGATGGTGGGCGTCGACCGGGTGTACCTCGCCACCGTGCCCGCCGACGACGCGGCGCGGGTGCTGCGCGCGCTCTCCGCCGACCCGGAGGTCGACGCCGTGGAGGAGAACCGCGAGGTGCGGGCGCTCTTCGTGCCCAACGACCCGATGTACGACCAGCAGTGGGGGATGCAGCGGGTCGGGCTGCCGCGCTCGTCGGAGGTCACCTGCGGGCGGGGCGCCACCGTCGCGGTCATCGACACCGGCGTCGCGTGCGAAAATCACGGGGAGTTCACCCGCATCCCCGACCTCGACGGCGCCCGCTGCCTCCCGGGCTGGAACTTCGTCAACGACACCGCCCACGCCAACGACGACCAGGGCCACGGCACGCACGTCGCGGGCACCATCGCGCAGACCACCCACAACCAGCTCGGCACCGCGGGCGTGGCCTTCTGCGCCACCATCCTGCCGGTGAAGGTGCTCGACGCGCGCGGCAGCGGGTCGCTCGCCGACGTGGCCGAGGGCATCCGCTGGGCGGCCGACCACGGCGCCGACGTCATCAACCTCTCCCTCGGCGGCGACGGCCACTCCAAGCTCATGGACCAGGCGGTCGAGTACGCCCACCGCCGCGGCGTCACCGTCGTGTGCGCCGCGGGCAACAGCGGCCGCGCCGTGGGCTCCCCCGCCAACGCCCCGCACGCCATCGCCGTGAGCGCCATCGACTCTGGCGACCAGATCGCGTTCTTCAGCTCGCGCGGCCCGGAGATCGCCATCGCGGCGCCGGGCGTGGCCATCCTCCAGCAGACCATCTGCGAGCGCGGGCGCAACCGCTGCGAGCAGTTCGCGTCGTGGTCGGGCACCTCCATGGCCGCCCCGCACGTCGCGGGCGCCGCGGCGCTCATGTACTCCCTCGGCGTCACCGACCCCGACCGCGTGCGCGCGCTGCTCCTCACGCACAGCACCCCCGCGGCCCACGGCGGCGCCGAGCCCGAGCTCTACGGCGCGGGCATCGTGAGCGCCTCCGTCGCCAGCGACGCGGTGCTCCGGTCGACCGGCGTCACCCGCGCGCTGATGCTGCTCGGCCTCGCGCTCGGCCTCGCGCTCTGGATCCGCAACAAGAAGGGCGAGCTCACCGCCGGCTGGCTGCTCCCAGCGCTGATCACGGGCGTGGGCCTGTTCTTCCTGCCGGCCTTCGTCGGGCACTACGTGCCGGGCGTCGACCTCGCGATGCGCCCCGCCGCCAGCTGGGACGTGCTGCTCCTCGGCGCGCACCTGCACCGCTGGCTGCCCTTCGCCAACCTGGGCGTCGTGCTCGCGCTGGTGGGCCTCGGGTTCTCGCGCCCGTCGCTGCGCTCGCCCATCGGCGGCGTCGCGCTCGGCACCGCGTCCTACCTGCTGTCCGAGCTCTTCCTGCGCACCGGCTTCGCGCCGCTGGGCTCGATGCTCTACCTCGGCTGGATCGCCCTCAACGTCACCGTCTGCCTCTGGGTCGCGCGCATCGGCATCGACCGCAAGACCCGCTGATCCGCCCTCGCGCCTCTCCCTCCCGCCTCTCCCTTCCGCCCACCGACAACCCCGCCCTCGCCTGATCCCGACAATGGGTCTGGTGACCGCGCGGGCTGTTGGACGACACTCCCCGCGGTGGGCAGAAAGGGCGAGGGCGATGACCGCAAGATCACGTAGCGCGTGGATGATGGCCTGTTCGATGGTGGCGGGCGCGTCCGCCGCGGGGGCCGACCCCGTCCCGGTGCTGACCGTGTCGGTGCACGACCGCGGCCCCACGGCGGCGCAGGTCGCGTCGGCGGTGGGCGCGCTCGGCGCCGACGCGCTGTCCGGCGACGCCCTCCGCCGCGAGCTGCTCGCCCGCTTCGGCCGCTACGCCCCGCAGGAGGACGTGCTCCGGCCGCAGCGCGAGGCCATCGCCGCGGGGGAGACCGCGATGTTCGCGCAGGGTCGTCCCGCCGGGCGGCGACGGCTACAGCCCGCGCTCACGGCCATGGAGGCCGCGCCCGACGCGCTCGAACTCCAGGAGAGCAACCGCGCCGCGTACCTCAAGGGCCTCTTCCTCATGGCCCGCATCGCCCACGAAGACCGCCGCCCCGACGAGGCCGAGGCGTGGCTGCGCCGGGCCTTCGCCTTCGACCCCTGGTGGATGCCCTCGGACTACGACTGCCCGCTGCGCTTCCGCCCCATCGTCGCGCGGCTGCGCCCCCCGGCGGTCGCCAGCGCCCCGAGCGCCACCGGCACACTCTCCGTTCGCGCGCCACGCGAGGGCTGCACCGTCTCCGTCGACGACGCGCGCTCCGCCTCCACCGCGCAGACCATCGAGCAGCCGGCGCCCGCGCGCACCCACCGGGTGTCCGTCCGCTGCGGCGAGGTCTCGCGGGTGCGCACCGTGACCGTCGCCGCGGGGGGCACCACGGCGCTCGCGCTCGACCCGCGCCTCGACGCCCTGCTGCGCGTCGCCGACCTGCCGGGGCTCAACTACCCCACCGCCCCGGAGTCGCCCGCCGTGGTCGTCAGCGACGCCGCCGCCGTGGGCGCGGCCCTCGGCGCAGCGCGGGTGGTGCTGCTCAGCCACGACCGCCCGGTGGTCGTCGACGTGACCCGCGGCGAGGCGGTGCGCGACGAGGTCGCCGCGCGCGTCGAGCAGGCGCTCGGCGGCGCTCCCATTTTACACAGCACGGTAAACACGACCCCGGTGACGGACCCTCGCGCCGACCTCCGCCCGCAGCCCTCGCGCGGTCCCGGCGCGGGCCCGTGGGTGCTACTGGGCGCCGGCGTCGCCTCCCTCGCGGCGGGCGGCGCGTTCCTGTACCTCCGCGGCGACGCGCTCCAGACCTTCCACGGCTACTGCCGCACCGACGGCACCTGCCCCGACGAGCCCACCCAGCGCGCGGCCCAGCCATCGCGCGACGACGCCGCGCTCTTCACCACGCTGAGCGTCGTCGCGGGCGCCGTCGGGGTCGCGGCCGTCACCGGGGCGGTGCTCTGGTACGCCCTCTCGCCCCGCCGGGCCGCGGCCACCGCGCTGCGGGTGAGCCCCTGGAGCACCGCCACCGCCGTCGGCCTCAGCCTCGGCGCGCGCTTCTGACCGATTTTCCGAGGCCCGCGGGCTCCCTTGATGCTGCGCGCGGCCCGATGATAGCTTGGCGAACGTTTCTCGCGACCGGGGCAACCACCTCGCATACCGGGAAGTTCTCGTACGGAGGTCTCATGCGCACGGCCGTGGTTCTCGTCTCGCTCGCAGGTGTGTTCGGTGCAGTCTCCCTGGGGTCTCCCCGGGAGGCGCAGGCGCAGACGGTCAACGCCGTCTCCGCCACGGGGAAGGGCATCGCAGGCTGCGCGCTCCTGGGCGGTGAAGCCGTCATGCTCATCGAGGCCGCCGCGGGCGCGCGGCCAACCTGGGCGTACCTCGTCGGCGGCGGCCTCGGCGCCATCGCGGGCGGCGTCGGCGGCTACTTCCTCGAGCAGGCCGCCGAGGGCGACTCCACCCTCACCGGGCTGACCGTCGGCACCCTCGTCGTCGGCCTCGGGCTCATCATCCCGACCACCATCGCCGCCCTCAGCGCCACCGCCTACAACCCCGAGGACGACCAGCCGGCCGAAGACAACGCGCCGGCGAGCGGCCCGCTCGACGAGAGCACCGCCCCCGCGACCAACGCCCCCGCGACCACTGCCCCCGCGACCACCGAGCCGGCCGCGCCCCCCAGCGCCGGCGCCACCTCCGGCACGACCTCCGACCTGCTCCCCGCGCGTCGGCGCACCCGCCAGCTCACCGCGCGCCCCGCCTTCCGCCCGACGGGCCTCTTCGACGTCGGCCCCTCGGGCCTGTCTCTGGCGGTCCCGGCCATCAACGTCGGCACCAACATCAGCGTCCAGGAAGTGCGCCAGTACGGCCTCACCGCCGTGTCCGAGCTGCGCATCCCGCTGGTCTCGGGCACCTTCTGATCGCCCTCGACCGCCGCTGACCTACGACGGGAGCGCCGCTCCGGTCTCCGCCCTCATCAGTGATGCATCACGTGCCAGCCCGCGAAGGACAGCAGGGCGAAGAGCACCAGCGCGATCGCCACGCGCGCGAACAGCGGCAGCCCCGTAGGCGGCTCGACGAAGCCCTGCGGGCGCACCCGGTGCTTCTCCAGGTCGGCCTCGTCGCCCCCGGTCTCCGGCGGAACGCTCGGGATCGGCATCGTGAGCGGCAGCTTCGGTCGGCCGAGGGCGGGCGTTACGAGCCGCAGGTCGGCGCTGCTCTGGTCGCCCCTCGCCCGACCGCCCGCAGGCGTCGGCGCCCGCAGCACCGCCAGGCCCGACCCGGAGCTCACGTCGGCGCGGCGGGCCTCACCCGACTCCGCCGACACGTCAGGGCGCATCCCCAGGTGGCGGCCCACGTCCAGCAGCGTCACCTCGCGCTCGTCGATCTCCGCCGGAGCCGTGGAGATCAACGCCTCCATCTGATCGAAGTTCTGCGGCACGGCGGGCCGACCGCCCGCGGGCGTCGGCGCGTGCATCCCGAGCGGCGCCCGCACGGCGCTGAGCGTCCCCGTGAGGCTCTCGCCCTGTTCGCCCGGCTCCCTGCGCAGCTCGGGCGAGACCCGCAGACCCGCCATCGTCTGCGACCTCTGCTGGGCAGCGGGGCGCTCGGCCTCCGCGGTCGCCTCCGGCCGGGCCTGCGCCCGCGGCCGGGACATCGCCGAGTCCTCGGTCGCCGAGATGCGCGACGGGGTGCCGGAGGTCTCCGCCTGCGTGCCCGTGGCTGGGGTGGGCGCGCGAGTGTGGGGCAGTCCGCCGCCGGCCATCGTCGAGAAGCGCCGGCTGCCGCCCGCCTTGCGCGGCGCCTCGCTGCGAGGCTCCGTCGCGCTCACCGCGGGGCGCCCGAGGGCCTTGTGCTTTACCACCGAGGTCGCGGCCTCGAGGTCGGGCAGCTCGAGGAGACGCAGCATCGAGTCCGAGCGCGGCATCTCGGGGATGTCCGAGAACTCGCCGCTCGTCGGCACCGCGCGCACCGCGCCGACCTGCGGCGACTGCTTGACCCGCGTGGCCACGTCCGCCAGCTCGTGCTCGCTCGGCGGCCGCCGCCCGGTGGACGGGGCCGGGGTCGGCGCGCGCATCGGCGGACGATTGGGCGGGATCGCCGGCCCGAGGCCCACGGAGGTCTGGAGCTCGAGGCTGGGCGGCGGCGTCGGGGCGCGGAGGTCGAGCGCGCCGATGGAGTCCTTGCGGTTGCGCATCGACGCGCTCTGGGCGGGGACGGGCTTCACCGCCGAGTCGACCCTGGCGAGCACGGAGCTGGGGTCGGAGGTGGTGCGGCTGCGCGGGGCGTCGGGCTCGGAGGTGCGCGTCGAGGCCTTGCGCACGGCCTCGCGCTCGAGGCCGATCTTGTCGGCGACCACCGCGGACATGAACTGCCCGACCTGGCGCTGCGTGGCGATGTCCGCGCGGAAGTTGGCCTCGATGGCGTCGGCGAACGCGGCCGCGCTGGGGTAGCGCTCCTCCAGGTCGTACGCGAGGGCCTTCTCGCAGAGCCCGTCGAGCACCTCGGGGATCTGGTCGGTGAACATCAACAGCGAGCGGTACGGCGCCTTGAGCGACTCGTGCAGCAGGTCGGGCCGCGAGCGCGCCGGGAAGCACCGCCGCAGCGCCAGCGTCTCCCAGAGCGTGACGCCCATGGAGAACACGTCGGCGCGGCGGTCGACGACGCCGCCCTCCAGCTGCTCCGGGGCCATGAAGGGCGCCTTGCCCTTGAGCATCCCGACGCTGGTGAGCGAGAGCCGGCGCTCGGCGCGGGCGATGCCGAAGTCCACGAGGCGCGAGGCGCCGTCGGAGCCGACGAGGATGTTCTGCGGCGAGACGTCGCGGTGGATGAGCTGGAGCGACTCGCCGTCGGGGCCACGGAGGTTGTGCGCCGCGTCGAGGCCGATGAGCGCGTCGAGGACGATGCGCAGCGAGATGCCCAGGGGGATGGTGCGCGCGAGCCCGATGGCGGTGCGCTGGATCGCCGCGAGGGTGTCGCCCTCGATGTAATCCATGACCATGTACAGTCGGCCGTCGTCGTTGCCGAGGTCGAGGATGGGCACCACGTTGGGGTGGTGGATGCGCGCCGCGAGCCTCGCCTCGTCGAGGAACATCTGCACGAACTCCTCGTCCGCGGCGATGTTGCGGTGCATGACCTTGACCGCCACGAGGCGCTCGAAGCCGCCGCTGCCCATCTTCCGGGCGAGGTAGACGTAGGCCATACCCCCTTTACCGAGGGGGGTAAGAAGCTCGTACTGCCCGACCCGCGACGTGACGCTAGACGGCAGGAAGCTGCCACGCGGCGCGTTGTTGGGATCGCTCATCGACGCGCCCCCGACCCTCTCCCGCCCCCAAAGATAACCTCATGGAGCAGGGAAACCATCGCTGATGTAAAGTCTCCCAAACCCACGGAAAACTCAATCCTCTTCACGCGGTAGCGGCCACCCGGACGGTGAGCACCGGCACCGGCGACTGCCGCAGCACCCGCTCGGCGACGCTGCCCATGAACAGGTGCGCGAGGCCGGTGCGGCCGTGGGTGCCCATCACGATCACGTCGGCGTGCCGCTTCGCCGCCTCGGCCAGCACCGCCGGCACCACCTCGCCCAGGACGAACACCTGCTCGACCGCGACGTCCCGGGCGTGGGCGAGCGCGCGGTCCTGCTCCATCCACGCCAGGGTCTGCGCGCGGTGGAAGTCCTCCAGGCGCACCGCGGCCCCGCCGCCCTCGGCGTGCACCATGGTGTCGGCGCTCAGGCCCGGCAGGAGTTCTGCGACGTGCAGCACCACCAGGGCGGCCCCGTGGACCTTCGCCAGGTCGGCCGCCAGGCTCAGCGCCGCCCGGGAGCCTTCGGAGAAGTCCGTCGGCACGAGCATGGTCTTCCAGGGTACGCGCTTGGGGGGGGTTGCGTCGGTCATGGTGTTGGGCTCTCTGCTCCTCAACCGGGCACTCTGCACGCCCCCAGAGCCGACGTCACGTTTGCTGAAGCTTGTGTAGAGTCTCCCCCGTGATCGACTACGAACCGCACCGCTGGCGCGACCACTTCTTCGACGTGAAGGGGTCGATGGCCCGCGCCATCGGGTTCCGCGCGCTGATGTGCGCCGCGGCTGCGGCCGCCCTCACCCTGGTGCACTACCGCTGGCACCATTTCGAGTCGACCGAGAAGGTGCACGCCCTCATCGGCACCCCCCTCAGCCTCCTGCTGGTGTTTCGCACCAACGCCTCGTACGACCGCTTCTGGGAGGCCCGCAAGCTCTGGGGCGCCATCGTCAACGAGTCGCGCAACCTCGCCCGCTCGGCGTCGGTGCTCCTCGCCGCCGACGCCGCGCTGGTGGGCGGCATCGTGCGCCTCGGCATCGCCTTCCCCTACGCCTGCATGAGCACCCTGCGGGGCAAGCACGGCATCGGACCCGTCGCCGACGAGCTCGACCGCGACGAGGCCGACCTCCTCGTCACCGCCCAGCACGCCCCGCTCGCCATCGCGGTGGCCGTGTCGCGGCGCGTCGCCGACGGGCAGCGCCGCGGGCTCATCACCGACGTCCAGCAGTCGATCATCGAGCAGAACCTCCAGGTGCTCATCGACTGCATCGGCGCGTGCGAGCGCATCAAGCGCACCCCGCTGCCCTTCGCCTACGTGGTGCACCTCCGCCGCGCGCTGGCGGTATATTGCGGCACCCTCCCGATGGCCCTCGTGCACTATTTCGGCTGGATCACCATGCCGGTGACCTTCCTGGTCGCGTACGTCCTCCTCGGCATCGAGGAGATCGGCGTCGAGATCGAGGAGCCCTTCGGCACCGACGACAACGACCTCCCCCTCGACCGGTTCTGCACCACCATCGAGCAGAATCTCCGGGCGCTTCTGCCCCCAACTGCACCCTAAGGTAACGCCATGACCAGCTCCCTCCTCGACGGCCACGGCCTCTTCCAGCGCCGGTACTTCCACGAGCGCGAGTACCTCCGCAACCTCGCCCTCGCCGACCAGCGCCCGAGCGCCCTCTTCATCGGCTGCTCGGACTCCCGCGTGGTGCCCGAGTACCTCACCAGCGCGGGCTTCGGCGAGCTCTTCGTGCTGCGCAACATCGCCAACTTCGTGCCCAAGCTCGACCACGCCGACGCCAGCGTCGGGGCCGCGATCGACTACGCCCTCGGGGCCCTCGGCGTGCCCGACATCATCGTGTGCGGTCACTACGGCTGCGGCGGCGTGAAGGCCGCCCTCGACGACCTCGAGCCCTTCCGCGCGAAGCACCCCTCGCTGCACGAGTGGCTGGAGGGCGTCGCCCCCGCCGCCCGCCGCGGCCGCGCCGCGAGCGCCGACCCCGACCCCGACGCCCCCTGGCGCCGCGGCGTCGAGGAGAACGTCATCCAGGCCCTCGAGAACCTCATCACCTACGACGTGGTGCGCGAGAAGCTGGAGTCCGGCGCCGTGCACCTCCACGCATGGATCTACGACCTCTACCAGACCCGCATCCGCGTCCTCGACGTGGAGACCGGCGGCTTCGTCGACGCCAGCGAGATCCAGCGGAATGGCTGAAGGCAACGCGTTCGAGACGTTCGCCGCGGGAGACCCCGCCCGCTACCGGACGCTCGCGCGGCTCTGGGCGGCCAGCGTCACCGTGGTCACCGTGCGCCCCATCGACCTCGCGCGCCCCGACGACGGCTTCACCGCCACGGCCTTCCTCACGGTGTCCATCGACCCCCCCATCGTGCTGGTGTCGGCCACCAACGCGTCGAGCGCCGCCGCCATGATGCGCGACGCCGGGGCCTTCGCGGTCAACCTCCTGGCGCGCGACCAGCGCCCCCTCGCCGACGCCTTCGCGCAGCCCCACGAGCACCGCAGCTTCGTCTGGAGCGACCTCCCGGTGGTGCGCGACCACGCCGGCGTCGCGCTCCTCGCGGGCTCCCTCGGGGCCTTCTCCGCCACCGTGCGCAGCTTCGTCGACGCGGGCGACCACACCCTGGTGCTCGGCGACGTCACGGCCCTGCACCTCGGCCCCGCGGGCGAGGCCCTCGTCTACCACGACCGCGCCTACGGCTCGATCGACCCGCTATAGTCAGCCCGACAGCTCGCCCATCCCCGGCGCGCCCGCGCAGAGGGTCATCGCGAACTCCTCCAGCACGCGGAAATCCCCCACCGGGCGCGCGCCCATGGCCGAGCCCTTGGAGCCCTTGAGCGCCGCGTCCGTCGCCGCCAGCACCCGCAGCGCGCGGTGCACCTGCGGCACCGTCCACCGCCGCGCCGCGCTGGCCAGCCAGCCCGGCGGTTTACCGTGCATGTACACGGCCTTCGACAGGTTGACCTCGGGGTTGATCGACAGCATCTGCTTGGCCCGCGCGAGCTGCCGCAGCGAGTAGCCCAGCGAGCCGAGGATCATCAGCGCCTCGCCCCGCTGCGTGCGCAGCTGCGCGATGTTGGCGAGCGCTGTCGGCAGGTCGCGCATCAGGATGGCGTCGGACAGGTCGAAGCTCTCGATCTCGCGCACCGGCGTGACGAGCGCGTCGACCGCGGCGAGGGTGACGGGCGCGCCGGCGGTGTACAGCGACAGCCGCTCCAGGGCGTCGGAGAGCATGCCCAGCTCCGGGCCGATCCAGGCCACGAGGCGCTCGACGACACCGCTCTCGGTGGTGATCTTGCGGGCGCGCAGCTCGGCGTTGATCCACTGGGTGAGCCACGGGTCGACGTCGCGCTCGTCGGTGGGCACGCTGCACGTCACCAGCCAGCCGTGCTTCTTGGCCTCGTTGACCCAGGTGCGCCGCGCGTCGAACTTCGTCGCCACCAGCAGCAGCACCGTCGTCGGCTCCGGCGACGCCAGGTATCCGAAGAACTCCTTCTGGTCCTTGTCGCCGAGCTTCTGGGCCATCTCCTCGGCGGAGCGCACGGTCACCAGCCGTCGCTTGGCCATCATCGGGAGCGTGCGGCACGCCCCGACGAGGTTGTTGACGCTGACGTTGTCGCCGTCGAAGACGTCCTCCGAGAGCCCGCGCGGGCCGGTGCCCACCACCGCGGTGCGCACGGCGTTCATGCACCGCGAGACCAGCAGCCACTCGTTGCCGCCCAGCACATAGACCGGCTTGATGGTCCCCTTGGACAGCGCCTCGAGGGTGGCCCGCATGTCGTCGCTCACGGGCGACACCCTAGCCCAGTGGGCGCGCGGACTTCACGGATCTGTCAGGTCTCGACCGCGAGGGTCTCCAGGCCCACGACCGCGCCGCAGCGGTCGCGCCCGAGGATGAACACCCGGATCTGCACCGTACCCACGCGGTACACCGTGAGGCCCGTGAGCTCGCGGCCGAGGGTCTGCACCAGCTGGCGGAAGCGCGCCGCCCGGTGCTCGCTCGGCAGGTCGCCGTCGGCGTTGACCACCGAGCCGCGCAGCAGGCGCTCGAGGGTGACCCGCTCGACCGGCGTCGACGACGGCAGCGAGAGCAGCCGCAGGAGCGTGGAGTTGGCCGGCACCGTGCGCACCCCGGCGGGGGCGAACCAGGTGAAGGGCGCGTCGGTCTCCGACGTGAACAGCAGCCGCTCGGTGGCGTGCGCGAAGCTCGCCTGGAGCGCGGCGCCGCACTGCCCCGTCGGGCCTGGCGGGCCCACGCGCACGAAGGCCTGCGCCGCGCGCAGCACGGGCACCCGCTCGGTGGAGGGGTTGCCCGGCGCCGTGGTGCGCACGCCCGCCACGAGCACGCCCTCGTCGCGCGTCGCCGCGCCGAGGACACCGTCGCGCG
The DNA here is from genome assembly GCA_903860995.1 of uncultured delta proteobacterium. Taxonomy (GTDB): domain Bacteria; phylum Myxococcota_A; class Polyangia; order Polyangiales; genus SCUS01. The sequence goes on from CAIOSS010000921.1 coordinate 18,480, forward strand.
CGGCGTCGGAGAGCGTGAGGCCCGAGAGGTCGACGCCCACCACGGGCAGCGGACGCGCGGCGCTGTTGACGCGCTGGGCGTTGAGGGTCTCGCAGGGGAGGAAGGTGCACGCGGTCCCGGTGGTGGACACCCGCGCGACGCTCGCCGAGGGCGCCGCGTCGGTGGCCGAGCGCCACGCCTCGGTGGCGACGAAGCGGCCGTAGGCGTGGCCGACGGCCGGGGCGATGCGCCCGCGGTACACGATCGCGCCGTCGAGCGAGGCGGCGCCGATGCCGAGCCCGGACAGGTCGAGCGAGGCGACGTAGCAGCGCGCCGCGGTGGTGCCGTCGACGCAGCGCGCGGACGAGGCGTTGACCGGCGACACCCAGTAGCCGCCGCAGATGGGCGACACACAGCGGCGCGTGTCGTGCGCGGCGGTGAAGTACCCTTCGGCCCGGACGGTGATCTCCTCGGACGAGCTCTCGTCGTCGGACGCGACGTCGGCGCCGACCTGACAGCCCACGAGCAGCGACCCGACAACCATCGACCGGACGAGCGCGGGGATCTTCATGGCGCGCACCATGTACGACACGGGCACACACCCCGCAAGGGAGGGTTTCGGTGACGGGCGGATGGCCTGCCCGTCGCTCTCCCTCGATGGACGCTGCCGCTGGTACAAGCGCGCGATGTCACCGCGCCTCACCGCCCGCCTGTGCTCCGCGCTGTTGCTGCTCGGGTGCAGCGCCGCTCCTCCACCGACATCCGATGCCGGGACCACGGACGCGGGGACCGTACCCGACACGGTCGATGTCCCGATGGTGGCCAGCGATGTCCCGATAGTGGCCAGTGATGTCCCGATGGAGTCGTGTGGGGTGTGCGCCACCCAGGCCGAGCCGGAGACGGTGGGCGTCGTGCGCTCATCGGACCTCGATGAGATATCGGGTATCGCGGAGAGCCGCGCGCAGCCCGGGGTGTACTTCGTTCACAACGACTCTGGGGACACGGCTCGCTTCTTCGCCATCGACGGCACCGGGGCGCTCCGCGGAACCTACGTGCTCGATGGCGTGACCGCGGTCGACTGGGAGGACAGCGCGCTCGGCCCGTGCCCCACCGGGCAATGTCTCTACCTTGGAGACATCGGCGACAACGGCGAGGCGCGGTCGGGCTATGTCGTGTATCGGGTGGCGCAGCCCGTGGTGGGCGACGGGCCCGCGACGCAGCACAGCGTACCGTGGGAGCGCTTCGCCTTCGTGTATCCAGACGGCGCCCACAACGCAGAGGCGCTCGCGGTGCGCCCCGACACCGGGGACGTGTACGTGCTCACCAAGGTGAACGCGGGGGCCACGGAGGTGTACCGCTTCCCGCTGCCGTTGAGGGCAGAGGCCACGGCCACGCTGGTGCGCGTGGGGGCGCTCGCGCTGCCGAGCACGGGCGACCAGCTCGTCACCGGGGCCGACCTGCACCCGTGTGCGCCGCGGCTGCTGGTGCGAACCTACACGCGGCTATGGGAGTTCAGCGCGGGGGAGGGGAGACCCTGGGAGGACCTCTTCCGCGCGACCCCAGAGCGGCAGTTGGTGTCCAATGAGACCCAGGGCGAGTCGGTCGGCTGGCACGCCGACGGGCGGGGTTATGTGACCATCTCCGAGGGGCGCGCACAGGGGCTGCACGACGCTCGCTGCCCGCGGTAGGGGTCCGCTCACCACCGGAGATGAAACGCCTGGTAGCGACCGGCGCCGGGAGCTGATCCTCGGGTTCAGCGATGGGTCGCATCACCGGCAGTGCAGCACCGCGCGGCTCAACACGCTGGCGGAGTGCTTCGGGGTCTTCGCGGAGTGCGAGCAGACGCGGCCACCCGACGGCGTTGCCCCCGAGCGCGAGGCCGACGACGACCGCGAGTGGCGGGAGGAGGCGTTCCGCTTCAACCGGATGAGGGGTCGGCTGCATTGCAGGCCTGAGGCGGCGCGGATCAGGTGCGGTATGTGGCTCGCCGTCTCGTCGGGCGAGCGCTGCGGGCGCGAGGGGTTGCGGGCGCCACTCGCACGGAGGTAGCGTTGCGCAGCCGCGGGATATCGTGGCGAGGGTCGGGGAGCCATGGACGGATCGGCGTTCGGCCCGGACACGAGGGAGGTTCGACCGTGGCTTCGCACTCCATGCCCGACCCACAGGCCGCCGAGGTCGTGATCCGGAGCTTCAGTCGTCACTGGCGACGGCTCCATGCGCGGATCGACTCGGGCGAAGACGTGGCATCGGCCAGGGAGCACGCCTTCCTCGCGCGCACCCCCGCCATGCGCCTCCGCCTCGCCAGGGCGTTCTACTCCAGACCCCACGCGGCGATGCTGGCGCACCTCTCTGACGATCAGGTCCGGGAGCAGCTCGGCGCCTGGATCGACACGGCCGTGGAGTACGCGCTCTCGCACTCCACGTCGCTGCTGGACTGGGACGAACAGAAGGCCTTCCTGGAGGGTCTCGTCGAGCGTGAGTACGTCACCATCGTGGAGCCGTGGTCCGGCCTGCTGCACCTCGACCGGTACCCCGGTGATGCTGGCTGCGACGACCTCTACGAGCGCACCGCCGCGGGGTGCTCGACGGGCGGGGTCCTGCACGTGCACAAGTCTACGGGGGAGGCCTTTGGCAGGGCCGAGCGCCGCAGCGGAGTGGCCGCCATCCGCTCGGACATCCTGGAGGTCGCGCGTTCTGAAGATGGCCCCGGGGTCTGGTCCGTCTCGCCGTGCGACGAGGACGACGTCCGGGTGGTCTCCGTGGACGTGAGCGAGTGACGGCGGCCTCGGCGCAATCGGGGTAATCGGGCGCTGGGACGCCGCGGCGGCGGGTTCGGCGAAGGCCGTGATCGACGGCGCGCGATCAGCGCGAGGACGGTGACGTCGAGCACCGCGCGCAGGGCCTCGACGGTGGCCCGCTCGGGCGTCTCGGCGAGCATCTCCGCCGCCGCGCCCCCAGCGCCACCGCGCCCAGCAGCATCCAGCTCGCTCCACCCATGGCCCCGCGCCCGCTGCCGACCACACCGCAGCCGCAGCCCGATCCGCCCGCGTCCGTCGTCGGCCCTCCGCGGATCAGCCGCACCGCGTCTTCCGTCGGCACCAGCCGGGGCCCTTCGTCGGCCACCACCACCGCCGCCGCGCGCACCATCTCCACCCGCAGCTCGACCGGCGCAGGGTCGGCGCTCTCGGGCTCTCCCACCACGCGCGCCCGCACCTCCACCCGGTGCTCACCCTCCATCGCGAAGGTCGGCGCCGTCACGTCGAGCCACGGACCGGGCGCCCACCGCGACCAGGTCATCCCGTCGACCCGCGTCGCGTACTCGTGCGCCTGTTCGCTCACCGCCGACGCGCCCGGCGCCACGCGCACCCGCACCCGCGCGGTGTCGCTCACCGGGTCGACGCCCAGCACGCTCGCGTCCGTCTCCGCGACCGCCACGCTCGGCCTCGCCGCCCGCCGGTACCGCAGGTCCATGAACAACCCCAGGAACCTCGACCCGCCCTCCTCGACGGCGCGCAGCCCGCCCTCCGGCAGCTCGATGGCCACCGTCCCCACGGGCATCCCCATGGCGCCCGGCACCGGAATCGACGGGATCGCGATCGTCGGAATGCTCCCCGCGAGCATCCCCACGGCGGTGCCCAGCAGCGCGTCGAAGGACACCGCCAGCCGCGCCGTCGGGTCGCTCACCAGCGCCGACCCCGTCACCACCGTGGCCGCCGTGGTCACCCGCCCGAGCGACGGCCGCAAGCCGCCCGCGTCGCGCTGCAGCGTGAGCGGCGCCGTCACGTCCGTGGTCACCGTCAGCGCCCGCACGTAGCGCTCCTCGGACCACACCATCACATCGAGCGCGAGCCGCTCGAAGCGCAGCGTGAGCGCGGGGTTGACCCCCGGCGTCATGGTCACCGTCGGCGGACGCTGCGGCCGCAACACCAGCGCCACCGGCCCCGACGCCGACGGAAACAGGATGTTGCGCAGCGACGGGACGATCACCGAGAAGGTCCCCGAGGTGAGCTGCTGCGACAGCGAGCTGGTCACCCCGAGGCAGAAGGTGCCCGCGTCCCAGAGCTGGAAGAGCGCGTGGTTGAGGAACGTCTCCGAGAGGCCCACCGCAAGGTCGGACACCCGCGCGCTCCCTGGCGCCTCATTCTGCCGCAGCGCCGCCCACTGGGGGATCTCCGCCACCGGGGGCTCCACCCTCCGCGGCACGCAGCTGTTGTGACCCAGCGACTGCGCCACCCCGAACACGTTGAGGGTCATCCCCTGCGCGGTCACCTCCGCGTCGCGCGCCGCGTCACCCGCCGCGATCACCAGCGCCGACTGCGCGCGCACCCCCGGGCTTACCGAGGCGAGTAATCCCCCCACGTTGCCCGCGAGCTCGACCCCGAGCAGCGACGGCACCAGCGCGTTGTCCGCATAACGGCAGCGGGTCCCGTCCGCCCGCGTCCCCGTCGGGCACCCCGGCGGCGTCGGCATCGAGGTCTGGCTGAGGGCGTCCTGGATGGGCCCGAGCGCCCCGCCGAGGGCCCCGCGGAAGGCCCCGCTGATGGTGCCGCGCAGCACCGGGAGCAGCCCGCAGAGACCGCCGCCCGAGCAGCCCACCCAGGCGTCGTCGAAGCCCTCGCCGGGCGTCTCCTCGACCACCTCCCGCGCCCCCATCGAGGGCACCAGCTCGGCCCGGAAGTAGTTGCGCCGCTCGGGGTGCGTGTCGCGCCGGATGGCGATCGCCGTCCGCAGGCCGATGTACCGCCGGGCCCCGCGCGCAGTGTCGATGGTGAGCGTGGTGTCGATGCCGTCGGCGCACCCGCCGCACATGCTGTTGCAGAACAGCGTGCACGTCCGCAGCGGGATCTCCCCCCGGATGCCGATGCGCGCCCGCACCTCGATGCGGTCGGGCGCCACGAAGAACAGCTCCAGCGGCGGCGGCGAGGTGGGCAGCACCAGGTCGAGCCCGCAGGTGCCGCCGCGGCACACCACGTAGCGCCCCACCCCGAAGTCCCCGGTGACCACCGGGATGGGAAGCCTCCCCCCGGTGGCGCCCAGCAGCAGGTCGCCCCCGAGCTGCGACACGTTGCGCAGCCCCTGGTCGGTCACCCGCACCTGAAGCGCCCGCCCCACCCGCGTCTCCGGCGTCACGGGATAGCCGCCCGCGATGGGCCCGAGCCCGGTGCCCGCGCACGACGAGCAGCCCCCGCCGCTGCACCCGGCGACCACCATGGCCATCACCATCAACCGAAGCAGCGAGACGACCTCGGCGAGCGTCACGGGTGTACCCATAGGACCGACTGCGTATCACGGACCGCCCCCGCCCCGTCGGTGACGCCACCCCCGCCATCTGATAGGCGTCTCCCGAGGCACCATGTACCCCACCCGCTTCGACTCCCTGCGCGACCTCACGAAGCTCCCCTGGTTCGAGCTCCGCGACGGGCGCGTGGTGGTGAGCGACCCCTCCGTCGGCACCGCCATCGACACGCACACGCACCTCGCGCTGTCCTTCGTGCGCCCCAACCAGGTCGACCTCCAGCGCGGCCACGCGCAGACCGAGCACTACCTCCCGGCCGACCGCGCCTTCGACCTCGACGTCTACGTCAACAAGAACTTCCTCCCGGCCGACCTGCACCGCATGGAGCGCGACCTCTCCCTCGGCGCCCTCACCGGCGGCGGCATGCGCGCGACGCACACCGTGCCCAACCTCACCCGCGAGATGGGCGAGCTCCAGGTCGCCCAGTCGGTGCTGCTCCCCATCGACTGGCCCGTGCTCTCCGACAACGCCACCACCTGGCTCGACGCCATCCGCGGCGACCAGCGGCTCATCGGCTTCGGCTCGGTGCACCCCTACAACCCCCGCATGGAGGCGACGCTCGACCGGCAGATCGCCCTCGGCGCCCGCGGCATCAAGGTGCACCCCGCGGTGCAGCTCGTGCGGCCCGACGACGGCCGCGCGATGAAGCTCTACCGGCTCTGCGGCGAGCGCGACATCCCGGTGTTCTGGCACTGCGGCCCGGTCGACATCGAGCCCCCCATCGGGCGCTACCTCTCGCAGGTGCGCCACTACGAGAAGGCCATCGCCGAGAACCCGCGCACCACCTTCGTGCTCGGCCACTCCGGCGCGCTCCAGATGGACACCGCCATCGGCTACGCGAAGCGCTACCCCAACGTGTGGCTGGAGATCGCCTCGCAGTCGCTCAGCAACGTGCGCCGGCTGGTCGAGCAGGCCCCCGGCGACCGCGTGATGTTCGGCACCGACTGGCCCTTCTATCACCAGGCCATCGGGCTCGCGAAGGTGTTCATCGCCACCGAAGGGAACGACGACGCCCGCCGCGCGCTGCTCCGCGGCAACGCCGCCCGCCTGCTCAAGCTCGACCGCGCGTGACCCCCGCGCGCCTTGCACCCGCGCGCCCGCTGTGGGCCTCCTACCCGTCAGCCCCGATGCGCGCCCTCGCCCTCCCGCTCGTCCTCACCCTCGCCGCGTGCAGCGCCCCCGCGCCCGCCGCCACGCCCGCGCGTGACGCCGCAGCCGACGTCACCGCCGACGTCACCGCCGACGTCACCGCCGACGCCACCGCCGACGACGCGGGCGACCCCTGCGCGAGCCGCCCCGCCG
>CAIOSS010000922.1 GCA_903860995.1 uncultured delta proteobacterium
CAGCAACAACCCGCGCTCACACCCGATATTGGCCGTCGACGGACCCGCCGGGCCCGTCGGGCCCGCAGGACCCGCAGGGCCCGCAGGACCCGTCAAACCCGCAGGGCCCGCCGCGCCCGCAGGGCCCGCAGGACCGATCGGGCCGGCCGGGCCCGACGGACCGCTCGACGCGCCCACCCAGCGACCCGTCGAGTCGACGACCTGCATCCCGCCCACCGTGATGCTCGTCGGCGTGATGTCACCCACCACGTTGGTCGCCACCAGCGCGTACGGCACGCTGCCGATGGGCTCGCGCGGCGTCATCTCCGGGTCGGTGCCCACCGTCACCCCGAGGAAGCGCGTGCGACCCGCGAACACCGTCGGCGTCAGCGGCGTCGTCGCGCCCAGCTGCGTCGAGAAGTACCCGTCGTCCAGGGTCACCGTCAGCGTCTCGGTCCAGATGGGCGCGCCGCCGGTGGCGCTGTCGTAGATGCGGTAGACCACCGACTGCGAGCCCGTCGAGGGGTTGCCCGAGCGGTCGAGCAGCCGCCCCTGGTGGATCATCGTCGACGGCACCTGCGCCGATGCCACCGCGGGCACCGCGCACATCGCTGCCAGCACCAGGGCTCCCATCGCACGCCGCACGGTCTTCATCGCGAGTCCCTTGTTCATCGTGGTCTTCATTCTCAGCGCGCTCCGATCGTGCCCACCAGGCCGCCACGCAGCCGGAAGTTGGGCGATTGCAAGGTCGTCTGCTGGACGCTTCTCCCGCCCAGCGTCGAAATCATCTGGAAGCTCGACGAGCGCATCAGCGACCCGGCCGACACCAGCGACGCACCCGCGCGCGCCCGCCTCGTGCCCCCGTCCGGACGAACGCCCCCGTCGCCGCCCCCGTCCGAGGGCGTCCCGCTGTCGGTCGGACCCGTATCCGTCGGCGCACCCGCGTCGCCCGCGTCGAGGGTCTCGCCCGCATCGACGGGCCCCGTGTCCGTGCCACCTCCGGTGTCCGTACCGCCGCCGGTGTCGGCGGGCGTCCCGTTGTCCGTTGGCATCGTGACGTCGGTCTTCCCGACGTCGTCCGTCACGCCGGTGTCCGCCGCGCTCGGAGTGTCGCCGCCCCCGCACCCCGCCCCCAACGCCGCGATCAGCAGCGCCAGGACACCAGTACGCAACCCGAACCCTCGAGGGTGTTCCATCGCGGACCACGGTATCGCCGGGCCCGCGACGGCGTCAACGCGACTCTCCTCGCCCCCCGTGCTTTGGTCAGCCCCGCACCTCGACGCTGAAGCTCCGCGCTCAGGGACGGGTCGAGCTCACGTTGTACGCCCCGGAGGTTCCGCCGTAGCCGTCGACGATGAGGGCATGCAGCCCGGCGCCCGCCGCGACGGTCTGCGAGATCGACGCGCTGTTGGTCGAGCAGAACAACGTGGTGAGCGGCGTGGTGCTGCACACCTGCCCCGCCCCGGAGCCGTTGAGGAGGTTGAGCACGGGGTCGAAGGTCGTGCCCAGGCAGGTCGACGCGCTGAACGATCCCGCCACCGTCTCGGGGCACGACACCCACCAGAACGCCGCCTCCGGACCACTACCGCCGCAACTCGAGCCGCTGTATCCGCTGATGCCCGAGGTCGTACCCAAGAGGGAGTTGGGCCCGCGCGCGAGCGGCGCGACCCGCCCGCCGCCCACCGGCAGGTGCTCGATGCGCAGCGCGAAGGTGTTGGCCGTGCCCGCCTGGAGCGACACCGCGAGGTAGTACGTCCCCGCGGGGAGCACCGTGAACACCTGCGCGCCGGTCGTGCCGCCCGTGCACGTGAGCCCGCGATCGTCGTCACACACCGCGTCGCCCGCCGTCTGCGCCGGGGTCGGCGACGAGCACGAGCTCATGAAGAACAGCTTGGTGTCGGCGATCGAGCCGAAGGTGTCGGCGTACACGAACTCCCGCCGGGTGAGCGTCAGGCGGTAGAACACCTCCGCCGTACCCAGCGCCCCGCACGGCGGCGACACCTGCCGGGACGCGCCCTGGAGCGTTCCACTGAGCGTGATGCGCGACCCCGCGGCCAGGTTGACGTCCGCGGCGCTCGCGCAGACGTCGTTGGACGGCGGCGGATAACCGCACGCCCCGGAGAGGCAGGTGAGCCCGAGGGAGCACCGGCGCCCGCACGAGCCGCAGTTCACCTCGTCCGCGCGCAGGTCGACGCACTGCCCGCTGCACGCCGTCAGCCCGAGGCCACAGGAGAGCTGGCACACCGAGCCCGAGCAGAACTGCCCGCGGCTGCACGCCGCCCTGCACGCCCCGCAGTGGGACACGTCGCGGCTGGTGTTGACCTCGCACCCGTTGGCCGCGCTGCCGTCGCAGTTGGCGTAGTCGCGCGCGCACCCCCCGACGGCGCACGCCCCCGAGAGGCACGTCGCGGTGCCGTTGGCCACGGAGCACGCCTGGCCGCACATCCCGCAGTTGGCCACGCTCGTCCGCAGGTTGGTCTCGCAGCCGTCGTCGGGGTCGGCGTTGCAGTCCGCGAAGCCCGCCGCGCAGGCGATGCGGCACTGCCCCGCCAGGCACGACGCCGTCCCGTTGGTGGAGTTGCACACCTCGCCGCAGCCGCCGCAGTTGCGCGCGTCGGTGTTGGTGTTGACCTCGCACCCGTTGGCCGCGCTGCCGTCGCAGTTGCCGAAGCCCGCGTTGCAGCTCGCCAGCGTGCAGGCCCCCGCGGCGCAGCCCGCCGTCGCGTTGCTGAGCGCGCACGCCCGACCGCACGACCCGCAGTGGGCCGCGTTGGTCGCCGTGTCGACGCAGGCCCCCGCGCAGAGCGTCGAGCCCGTGGCGCAGGTCGCCTGGCACGCCCCGTTGGCGCACACCTGCGTGCCCGTGCACGGCGTGCGGCAGGCGCCGCAGTTGGCGGAGTCGAGCCGCGTGTTGGTCTCGCAGCCGTTGGCCGCGTTGGAGTCGCAGTTGCCCGTGCCGGTGACGCAGCCCGTGATGCCGCACACCCCCGCCGTGCACGCCACGACGGCGTTGCTTCGCGCGCAGAGCGCCCCGCACGCGCCGCAGTGGGAGACCGAGGTCTGGGTGTTGACCTCGCAGCCGTTGGCGGCGTTGCCGTCGCAGTCCGCGAAGCCCGCGGCGCAAGCGAAGCCGCAGGTGCCCGAGAGGCACACGCCCGTCGCGTTGGCCGCGTTGGCGCACGCGCGCCCGCACGACCCGCAGTGGGCGCTGGAGGTCGAGAGCTGCGCCTCGCAGCCGGTGCCCGCGTTGCCGTCGCAGTCGCCGTAGCCGGGGTCGCAGGTGGTGCGGCACGCCATCGCCTCGCAGCGCGCCGTCGCGTTGGCGCCGGGCATGCACGATCGTCCGCACATCGAGCAGTGCTGCGGCGACTCGCCGAGGTTGGTCTCGCAGCCGTTGGTGGCGTCGCTGTCACAGTCGCCGTAGCCCGCCGTGCAGGTGCCGCCCGCGCATACGCCCGCGGCGCACCGGGCGGTGCCGTTGCTGAAGTCGCACACGCCGCCGCACGCGCCGCAGTTGAAGGTGTCGCTCGTCACGTCGGTGCAGGCGCCGTTGCAGCACGAGCGCCCCGCGGCGCAGGCGTTGCCGCAGGCCCCGCAGTTGCGGTCGTCGGACTGCACCGCGACGCAGGTGCCGCCGCAGCAGGCCGAGCCCGCGGCGCAGGCCACGTCGGCGCTGCAGCCCATCGCCAGGACGTCGACCATCGGGGCCGTGTCGACCCCGACGACGTCGGCACCGGCGTCGGCGGTGGTCGGTCCGTCGACCGGCACGTCGAGGGGCGCCCCCTGGTCGGCCGGGACGTCGAGGCCGAGGTCGCCGCCGCGGTCGGTGACGCCCGCGTCCTCGAAGGCCTCGCGGGCGCGAAACTCCTCCGTGGGAAACGAACACCCCGCGAGGAGACCCGCGCCGAACACCACCGCCAACAACCTGTGGGAAAGCATCGCGTCGGACTCTACCGCAGGCCGCGGCTTCGGTGCATCACCCGTCGGTGACGCGCACCACGTGCCAGCTCTTACGCCCCTTGCGGAGCGCGATGAAGCCGCCGGGGAGCAGGTCGTCGAGCGTGAGCACGCGCTGCACGTCGGAGACCGCCACGCCGTTGATGGACGCGCCGCCCTGCCCCACGAAGGTGCGGGCCTCGGAGCGGGACTTGAAGAGCCCGGCGTCGGCGAGCACCTTCACGAAGCCCGCCTCGGGGGTGCCGAGCGAGGCCTTCGCGAGCGCGTGGTTGGGGGCGCTCTTGAAGGCCGCCGCGAGCTCGTCCGCGGCGAGGGCGCGAAGGTCGCCCCCCTGGAAGAGCAGGTCGGTGGTGCGCTGCGCGCTCGCGAGGGCGTCGGCGCCGTGCACGAAGCGCGTGAGCGACGCGGCGAGGAGGCGCTGCGCGATGCGCTTCGCGGGCTCGGCGCGGTGCTCGCCGACGGCGGCCGCGACGCCGTCGATGGGCTCGAGGGTGAGCGCGAGCAGGTAGCGCTCGACGTCGTCGTCCGAGGCGTTGAGCCAGAACTGGTAGAACTCGTAGGGCGACGTGAGGGCGGGGTCGAGCCACACGTTGCCCGCCTCGCTCTTGCCGAACTTCTTCCCGTCGCTGCGGGTGAGCAGCGGAGTGGTGAGCCCGAAGACCTCGGTGTTGCGCAGGCGCCGCACGAGGTCGACGCCCGACACGATGTTGCCCCACTGGTCGCTGCCCCCGAGCTGGAGCCGGCACCCGAAGCGGTCGTGCAGCGCGAGGACGTCGTACGACTGGAGGAGCATGTAGCTGAACTCCGTGTACGAGATGCCGTGCTCGCGCTGCTCGAGGCGGTTGCGCACGGAGTCGCGCTGCACCATCGCGTTGACCGAGAAGTGCTTGCCGATGTCGCGCAGGAACTCCAGCAGCCCGATGGACCCGAGCCACTCGGCGTTGTCGACGAGCACCGCGCCGGTCGCGCCGCCGTCGAAGTCGAGGTACTTCGAGAGCTGTCCGCGGATGCCCGAGAGGTTCTCCGCGAGGCGCTCGGGGGACAGCATCGCGCGCTCGTCGGACTTGCCGCTCGGGTCGCCGATGAGCCCGGTGGCGCCGCCCACCAGGGCGATGGGGCGGTGCCCCGCCCGCTGCAGGCGCAGCAGCAGCAGGATCTGGAAGAGGCTGCCGACGTGGAGGCTGGCCGCCGTCGGGTCGAAGCCGATGTACCCGGTGACGGCGCCAGCGCCGAGGGCCTCAGCGAGGACCGCCTCGTCCGAGGCGGCCTGGAACAAGCCGCGCGCGCGGAGCTCTTCGATGAAGTTCATGACCACGAGGTTTCCGAAGGGGGGGGATGTGGGATTGGAGGGGGAGAGACCCGACGGGCGACCCGGCGATCAGCCGAGGGCGGTCGCCAGCGGGACGTAGTCGATGCCGTGGGCCTGCGCGACGGCGTCGTAGGTGCACGCGCCGTCGAAGCAGTTGATGCCGAGGGCCAGCACCGGGTCGCGCTTCGCGGCCTCGACGACGCCGTGGTGGGCGATGGCGATGGCGTAGCGGATGGTGGTGTTGGTGAGCGCGAAGGTCGAGGTGTGCGCCACGGCGCCGGGCATGTTGGGCACGCAGTAGTGGATGACCCCGTCGACCTCGTAGGTGGGGTTGTCGTGGCTGGTGGGGCGCACGGTCTCGATGCAGCCGCCCTGGTCGACGGCGACGTCGACGATGACCGAGCCCTTCTCCATCTTGGAGACGAGCGCGCGGTCGACGAGCCGCGGGGCCACCGCGCCGGGGACCAACACGGCGCCGATGACGAGGTCGGCGCGGGTGACGGCCTCCTCCAGGTTGGCGGGGTTGGAGTAGAGCGTCTCGATGGCGCCGCCGAAGATGTCTTCGAGGTAGTCCATGGTCTCGGACTTCACGTCGAGCACGGTGACCTGCGCGCCCATGCCGATGGCGATCTTCGCGGCGTTGCGGCCCACGACCCCGCCCCCGAGGATGGCCACGCGACCGCGCCGGGTGCCGGGGACGCCGCCGAGCAGCACCCCTTTGCCCCCGCGCCACTTCTCCAGCGACGTGGCGCCGGCCTGCACGGCCATGCGGCCCGCGACCTCGCTCATCGGGCGCAGCAGGGGCAGCGACCCGTCGGGGAGCTGGATGGTCTCGTACGCGACCGCGCGCACCTTCTTCTCGATGAGCTTGCGCGTGAGCACCGGCTCGGCGGCGAGGTGGAGGTACGTGTAGATCACCAGCCCGGGGCGGAAGTACTCGAACTCCGCCGGCAGCGGCTCCTTCACCTTCATGACCATGTCGGCGCGGTGCCAGACCTCGCTCGCGGACTGCGCGATGGTGGCGCCGGCCTGCGTGAACGCCTCGTCGCGCAGGCCCGACCCCTCGCCCGCCCGCGTCTCGACGATCACCGAGTGCCCATGGGCCACCAGTTGACGAACGCCCGCGGGCGTCATGCCGATGCGGTACTCACGGGTCTTGATCTCTTTCGGAACTCCAATGATCACGGCGCAGTGCTCCTCTCGATACCTGATGGGGCGCGGAGGATACCCCCAACCGCCCGCATCGGCGCAACCGCGTCGATGGTGAAGCGGCCCGCTTGGCGTTAGGGTCCGCCGCCCATGCGCAAGGCCCTCTGGATCATCGCGACGTTCGTGGCGCTGCTCGTCGTCGCCCTCGGGTCCGCGTGGCGTGGCGGCTTCGTCCGGGCGCCGTGGTCCCGCCGCTACGACCGGCTCGTCGAGCAGCTCCGCGACCGCGGCACCGTCGCCGTGCTGGGCGCCGTGCCGCTCGGGCTCCCGGCGATCGAGACCACCCTCCTCTCCGCCGACCGCGTGCCCGGCCTCGCCGCCGCCCTCCGCGGCAACGACGGCCCGGCGGTGGGCGCCATCCTCCAGCGCGCGCACCTCGACGGGCTGCTCGTGCGGGCCGACGGCACGGTGCGCGGCGGGGCCCCGTCGAGCGTAGGCGCCCGCCTCGCGGCCCTCGCGCCCGTGAGCGGCCTGAGCGCGGCCTTCCTCGACGAGACCACGGCCCTCTACGAGCGCGACGAGCCCATCACGATGAGCCCTGAGGACGCCCGGCGCCTGGTCTCCGTCGCCCGCCTCGTGCTCTCCGGCGCGGCCTCGCCCTCCGAGCGGATCTTCCCCGAGTCGCTGCGGCGCGCCCGCTCCGTGGAGGTCGGCATCGTGGTGCGCGACGGCGACGCCCCGCTGCTCTGGCGCTCGACCCGCGGCGGCTCGGTGGCGCGGGCGCTGCTCGACGGCAGCTTCGCCATCATCAACCGATGGAGCTCGCCCCTGCAGGACCGCTACGGCCGCCTCCGCGACGCGCTGCTCACCCGGCGCATCACCGTGTCGCTCTTCCACGACAAGGGCGTGCTCGGCGTGCGCACGCCGGAGTTCCTGCGGCGAGCGGCGCCCGCGCCGGGCTGGTCGGTGGGCTTCGAACGCATGGCCAGCTGGGAGTACGTGCTCCCCTCCCTCCCCGGCGCGGCCCCGACGGACCCGGTGGCCGCGCTCCGCACGCTGGCGCTGGAGCGCGCGGTCCCGGCGCCGGGCTACCTGCGGCCAGACGTCACCGTCTACCGCTTCCGCGCGATGCAGCTCATCGAACAGTCGCCCTTCGGTGAGGTGCAGGTGGTGGGCGCCCCGTAAGGGCGTACGGCCTCAGGGGTGGAGGGTGATCGCGACCTCGCGGGTGTCCGCGGTGTCGAGGGCCCGGAGGGCGGACGCGAAGGCGCCGTAGTCCGTCGGCGCGACGCGGCCCGTGGGCACCACCACGCGGCGCTCGACGCGGAAGCCACCGGGCTGGGACTGCCAGCGCAGTGACCAGCGCACGCCGCCGACGGACTCCTCGCTGGCTTCCGCGGGCAGCGCGCCCACCACGGCCCCGTCCGGCAGGCGCACGGTCAGGGAGAGCGAGGCGTTCACCGGGTCGCCGTTCCACTGCGGGAAGCGGCGCTCGGGCAGCTCGGCATAGGCCCGGCCCGCCTCGGCGCGGAACATCCCGTCGAAGCGCAGCCGCCCGCCGTCCCGGCGCGCGATGCCCGGCGCGCGGAAGGTGTACCGGAACACCATGTCCGCCTCGACGTCCTCGGTGCCCTCGACGATGAGCGACTCCAGCGTCGCACCGCTGACCATCGCCCCGACGTAGGCCTCGAACTGCCGGTCGCGGTTGGCCGCGTCGAGGCGCCGCATCGCCGCCCGCGCGCCGGTGGCGGCATAGCCCCGCAGGCGCTCGAGCACCGTCGCGCGACCCGACCCGTCGGCGGAGAGCGCCAGGTTGACCGTGAGCTGCCGGCCGTGCGCGGCGATGTCGAGGGCCGAGACCCGCGATCGGGGCGCCCCCGCGGTGAGCAGCAGGGCCTCGCCGCCCGCCGTCGCCGGCGGGACGTACAGCGTCGGGGCGTTGGCGTCCGCGGCGGTCACCCACTGCTCGCCCGCCTCGGTGCGCACCCGCAGCAGGAGGGACTGGTAGGTCTCGTCGTCGGCGAGCGTCGAGGGCGTGGAGTCGCCGCTGCCCTGCCGCACGAGGGCGATGTCGCACGGCACGTCGACCTGCTTCAGCAGGTAGCAGAGCACCCGCGTGCGATGCCCGGCGCGCGCGGCGAGCATGCGCGGCGCGACCTCGAAGGGCGTCCCGGAGCCCTCCTGCTGGATGTTGTCGAGCACCCAGTGGTGCAGCTGACGCAGACGCTCCCCTGGGGTGCGCGCCGTGCGCGTGATCTGCCGCGCGAGGGCGACGGCCTCGGGGTCCGCCGGGTCCTGCTCGATGAGCCGCGAGCGCAGGGCGTCGACCAGGCGCTCCCAGGTGGCGCCGTAGCCCGCCGCCACGCTCGGGATGAACTCCCGCGCCATCACCGAGCGCGGCTCCGGGGTCATCCGGTCGCTCTGCCGGACGAGCCAGCGGTACTCGATCAACCCCCCGCGATCGGTGCGCGCCAGCGG
>CAIOSS010000923.1 GCA_903860995.1 uncultured delta proteobacterium
GGCGGCGGCGGCCGTGCGGGGCGCGCCGCCGGGGGTCACCGTCGCGGCCATCGTGGCGGAGCACCTGGCGAGCGGGCTCGGGACCACGGTGCTCTTCGCGGCGCTGATGAGCGCGACGCACCGCGACCGGGCGGCGCTGCACTACACCGTGCTCACCAGCCTCAACGCGGTGGCCATCGCGGTGGGCGGCTACGCCGGGTCGATCACCGCCGACGCGGCGGGGCTCCCGGCCGCGGTGGGGCTGGCGATGGTCCTGTGCCTCGCGCCCTGCGCGCTGCTGCCGGGGTGGGCGGCGCACGCGTCGCGCAGCGCGGGGCTGGACGAGGCGGAAGTGGAAGAATCGTTGACGGTGCGCGGCGGTTCCCTCTAGGCTGGCGCGGCGCGGCGGGAGAGGTACTGCACCACGCTCTTGAAGGCCGACAACCTCGATGGACCTCGATGTCGGTTATGTCTGTGCCCACTGCGACTGCTACGCGCCCATCAGGGCGACGATCTGTCCACGGTGCGCCCGGACGCTCGGCTTCGATGAGCCCGGCCCGACCATCCCCCCGGCCCGCTTCTCCGTGGCGCCGCCGCCCGAGCCCGAGCCCGACGAGGTCATCGAGGCCGACCCCCTTCCGTCGCTCGACCACGCGCTCGAGCCCACCTTCCCGACGCTGGGCGAGGCCGTCCCCGCTCCGCGTCCCGAGCCCGCGGCGCCGCCCGTCGGGCCCCACAAGATTCCGCTCAGGTTCGTTCCCACGGAGGCGCTGATGGATCAGGCCCGAAGCTACGTCTGCAAGAAGTGTTATTCCCCCGTGCCGCAGGCCCACAAGTTCTGCGGTCGCTGCGGCGAGCCGGTGCCCCGTGAGGTGCTCGGCGCGCAGACGATCATGTTCAGCAAGATGCTCGAGCCCGGCAAGGCCAAGCTCGTGCTCATCAAGGGCGAAGGGTTCCAGAGCGACCCCTCCGACGAGACGGCGTACCTGCTCGGCGGCCGGCAGCACCCCTGCGGCCGCACCCAGGGCGACATCCTCTTCGAGCACGACCCGTGGGTCTCACCCCTGCACGCGACCTTCTTCTACCGCGACGACGGCAAGCTGGTGATCCGCGACGAGGCCTCCCTCAACGGGGTGTTCGTGCGGGTGCGCGCCCCCATGCCCATCCAGCCGGGCGACACCTTCCTGGCGGGCGAGCAGGTGTTCCGCCTGGAGACCACCCCGCGGCCCTCCGACGGCAACGACGCCGAGGGGACGCAGTTCTACTCGTCGCCGAAGCGGGTGTCGCCCTTCCGGGTGGTGCAGATCCTCCGCAACGGCATCCTGGCCACGCAGGTGTGCGCCCGCGAGAGCGCCCTTACGGTGGGCCGCGAGGGCTGCGACATGAACTTCCCCAACGACCCGTACATGTCCACCCGCCACGCGCGCGTCGAGCTCACGGCGCAGGGCGGCTTCGTGCTGCTCGACACGGGCAGCAAGAACGGCACGTACCTCTCGATCCGCGGCGAGCGCGAGCTCAACCACGGGGACTACCTCTTCATCGGTCGCGAGCTGCTCCGCGTGGACATCTCCGCTTGATCAGCTCCCGCAAGTCTCGAATGGATGGAGGCGCGTCGTGATCGTTTGTCCCAAGTGCGGCAAGGAGAACCAGGACCACTACAAGTTCTGCCTCGGGTGCGGCAACGAGCTGCCCCGTGACAGCGCTGGGGGGAGGGGCTTCCGCAACCCGACCCCCACGGCCAATCCCATCGCCGACATGGGCCGCGGCTCCGCGGTGCCCGGCGGCATCCCCCCGGCCGCTCCGCCCTCGCCGGCCTTCGCGCCCATGGCGCCGCCCCCGCAGGCGGGCCCGTTCCCCCCGTCGCCGCCGCCGCAGGCCTACCCCCCGCAGCAGCCCTTCCCCCCGCAGCAGGCCTTCGTCCCGCCGCCCGTGCAGCAGCCCTTCATGGCGCCGCCGCAGCAGGCGCCCGTCGCCCCGCCCGCGGCCCCGCCCGTGGCCGGCCCCATCAGCCGCCCGCCCGCGGCACCGATGCCCGCGACGTGCCCGCAGTGCGCGTCGCCCAACCCCCGCAACAACCGCTTCTGCATCACCTGCGGCTTCGACATGGGCGCCGTGGCCCATGGGCCCTCGCAGGCGCCGGAGTCCGCGCCCGACGCCATGCCCGAGGCGCCGACGCCCCCCATCGCGGCGCCGCAGCCCCCGGCGCAGCGCGTGGCGGTCGAGCGCGCGCGGCTGGTGCTCATCCGCCCCGACGGCACCGAAGGCGGTCACCACTCCCTGCTGGAGGGTGACAGCTCCGTCGGCCGCGAGTCCGGCGGGGTGTTCTCCAACGACCCCTTCCTGTCGCCGACGCACGCGTCGTTCACGGTCGGCGCCGGCACCGTGACGGTGCGCGACGAAAACTCCCTCAACGGGATCTACATCCGCATCGAGCGCCAGCAGCCGGTCGAGCTGCACGACGGCGACGTGTTCCGCATCGGGCAGGAGATCCTCCGCTTCGAGGCCTTCCACCCGACCCCGCGGCAGTCCGACGGCACCGAGCGCATCGGCGCCGAGGTCGAGGGCCTGGTCGGCAAGATCGTGCTCGTGACGGGCCGCGAGAGCTTCGCCAGCGCCTTCCCGGTGCCGGTGACGGGCCTCTACCTCGGCCGCGAGCGCGGCGACATCCTCTTCCCCGAGGATGGCTACGTGTCGGGCCTGCACTGCCAGCTGGCGGTCCACCAGGGGCGCCTCACGGTCACCGACGTGGGCAGCTCCAACGGCTCGTACGTCCGCCTCCACGGCCCGCGCGCCGTGCGCAACGGCGACTTCCTGCTGCTCGGCCAGCAGCTCTTCCGCGTCCACACCCTCTGAAATCCTGACGCCCGGCGTGCGTCCATGGCTCCGCGCTCGCGCGAGCGCGGGCTGCTCGCGTAGCATCGGCGCCCTCATGCGCGCGCTGGTGCTCCCCTCCCTCGTCTTCCTCGGGTCGTCGCTGCTGCCCACCGTGGCGTCCGCGCAGACGGGCTGCGGCGGCGGGTATGCGGGCTGCGCGAGCGCGCCCATCCACTACGAGCACCGCGAGGGGCTGCCGGTGGAGTTCAACTTCGACACCGGGTGGGTGCCCGCCGGGTCGCCGGTGCAGGTGCGCATCGAGACCGTGCTCGCGGGCAGCACCCGGGTCTCCCTCGACGGCTCGCTGGTGGGCTCGTGGCCCGAGCCCATGAGCCTGACGGCCGAGCCCACCGCGGCGGGCGGCGCCCTCTCCGTGGACTACGGGCTGGTGTTCCGCGCGCGCGCCCGGCTCGAGCTCGACGTGGGGGTGGCGCCCGTCCGCTGGGAGGGCAACCTCCCGTACCTCCCCATGATCGACTTTCGCGCGATGTCGGCCACCACCTTCCAGCCCTGGGCGTGGGGCCGCGTGTCGACGATGGGGCGCACGATGCGCCAGCGCGTGGCGGACATCTCCCTCACCGACGCCATCATCCGGATTCCCGGCATTTCCGGGGGCTTTACGCTGGAGGCGACGGGCGAGGTCGAGGCGGGCTACCGCTCGACGCGCTTCACCTTCGGCGGCCAGGCCGACCCCATCACCCAGGGGATGCTGCGCACGCAGGCGGTGTTCATGGCCGGGTCCTTCGTGGAGTACGCGCCGGTGCTGGAGGGCGTGCTCGACTACAGCGTCGGGGTGCGGCTCTACCCCGGGCTCTACGTCTCCCTCGCCGGACGCCGCTGGACCATCGGGCTCCCGGAGATCCCGGTGAACGTTGGGCCGCTGCCGCGCGACCTGCGCTTCGACCCGTCGCTGGCCCGCCTCGGGCTGCCCGACATCCAGAGCGACATGGCTACGGTGGACTTCGGCGAGGTCACCCTCGGCCGCTCGACGGAGCGCGACGTCACCCTGCGCAACGTGGGCGAGGGCGACGGGCGGTTGCTCTCCATCGCGGGCGATGGGCCCTTCACGTCGCCGACGAGCTCGCGCCCGCTGCCCGTGAGCTCGCGCTCGACGGTGGTGGTGACCTTCATGCCGGTGCGCCCGGGGCCCGCCGAGGGGACGATGGTGATCACCACCAACGACCCCGACAACCCCCGGGTGCGGGTGGCGGTGCGGGGCGTCGGCGTGGCGCCGCCGGTGGTGGTGGTCGACGCGGGCGCGGCCGTGGAGGTCGACGCGGGCGGCGGGGTGGTCGCGGAGGACGGCGGGGTTCCGCCGGCGCTGACGGGCACCGACGACGGGGGTTGCGGGTGCTCGGTGCCGGGTCCGACACGTAAGGGGCCGGGTTGGATGGCCGCGCTGCTGGGGTTTGGTGTATGGGGGGCCGCGCGCCGGTCCCGAAGGGGGTCGGCGAGGCGACGGAAGAAGGAGGAGAGTCCATGAAGCTTGAGGTTCGCATCGAGCGCACGCGCGCCCCGAAGGCCCATCCCCCCGAGAGCGATCTCGGTTTCGGGCGCCACTTCACCGACCACATGCTGCTCGTCGACTTCCACGACGGCCGCGGGTGGAGCGACGCGCGCGTGGTGCCCTACGGCCCCCTCTCGCTCGACCCGGCGGCGGCGGTGCTGCACTACGGCCAGGCGATGTTCGAGGGCGCCAAGGCCATCCGCGGCGACGACGGGGCGGTGCGCCTCTTCCGGCTCGAGCGCCACTGCCAGCGCATGGCCAGCGGCGCGCCGCGGCTGTGCATGCCGCCGCCGGACCCCGAGATGCTCGCCCACGCCATCACCGAGCTGGTGAAGGTCGAGGAGGCGTGGGTGCCCCGCGCGCGCAACACGGCGCTGTACATCCGCCCGACGCTGGTGGCGACGGAGCCCTTCCTCGGGGTGCGGCCGGCCAACCAGTACCTGCTCTACGTGATCCTCTCGCCGGTGGGCTCGTACTACGGCGGCGACACGCTCAAGCCGGTGCGCATCTGGGTCGAGACCCAGCAGACGCGCGCGGCGAAGGGCGGCCTCGGGGCCGTGAAGGCGGGCGCCAACTACGCGTCGAGCCTCCAGGCGGCGATGCGCGCCAAGAAGGAGGGCTACGACCAGGTGCTGTGGCTCGACGGCGCGAAGCACGAGATGCTCGAAGAGGTCGGCACCATGAACCTCTTCCTGGTGCTTGGCGACGAGCTGGTGACCCCGGCGCTGGGCGACACCATCCTGTCGGGCGTCACGCGCGACTGCATCCTCACGCTGGCGCGGGCGCGGGGCATCAAGGTCACCGAGCGGCCGCTGAGCCTGGCGGAGATCGTCGCGGCGCACGACAGCGGCAAGCTGAAGGAGGTCTTCGGCAGCGGCACGGCGGCGGTGGTGAGCCCCGTGTCCGAGCTGGTGACGGCCGACCGGCGGATGATCGTCGGCGACGGCGTCGGCCCCATCGGGCAGTCGTTCTACGACGAGCTCACGGCCATCCAGCGCGGCGCGAAGCGCGACGAGCACGGCTGGCTGACGGCGCTCTGAGGGGACTGCTCAAGGGCCCCGACGACCCGGGCGGGACCTTGGCAGGAATCTGGGATTCGCATCGGAAACACATGGTTTCCCGGGGAATCTACCGTCACGTCGATCGCCTATGTGTGGGGGTGGGGAGCCGGTCAGTGCCGGAGCCTCCCCCGGCATCGCTACGGGCTCAGCGCGGGAGCCCGATCACGCTCGTGACGTACATGGGTCGCCACGGGATGCGCCTGCGCTCCACGCGGAAGCGGTAGTCGTCGCGCTGGAGCGGCGCGACGAGCGCCTCCAGTTCGGCGACGGAGTACGCGCGCAGGCACGACGCGAAGCCGTCCCAGGTGATGGCGACCGGGAGCACGGGCACTGCGTAGGTGAGCGCGAGCGCCGACGCCCGGGCGGGTCGCACGAAGGCGGAGAGGGCGTAGACGGTGAGGGGGAGGCCCGCGACGATGAGGGCGCCCTGGGCGCTGCGCTCGACGAGCTCGATGGTCACGATGGGCTGGCGTTGGTGGGCCGCGTCGGCGAACACGGCGCGGGCTACCGCGGGGGGCAGGTGGTGCAGGGCGTTGAAGAGGGTGCGCACGCCGGGGAGGTCGGCCGACACCGCGGCGGCGTCGGTGGGTTCGCGGCGGCCGAGGGCGCGACCGGGGAGGGCGGCCTCGGCGCGCGCGAAGGCGTCGGCGTTGGGGTAGAGGTCGGTGAGCACGACCGTGGCGTCGCGGCCGTGGTGATCGCGTAGGCGCTGGACGAGCGAGAGCACGGCCCCGCCGCCGCCCGAGCAGAGGTCGACGAGGCGGTCGGTGCCCGCGGCGTCCATGGCCTCCAGCACGAGCGGCGCCGCGGCGGCGGAGACCCCGAGGGCCTCGGAGGCGACCCGCAGGAAGCCGGTCATGGCGTCCCGGAGGGGGACCGGAAACCAGGGGTAGTCCTCAAGCTCGGGGGCCGCGATACGGGGCATTGGGTGGGTGGGGGGATGGTACCGGCACGCCAGGCGTACGAGAGCGCTCTTCGACACCCGTACTCGATAAAACCGCGGCGACACCCCGGCGTGCGCCCTTCTCGTGGTCCTGCCGTCGGCGCGGCGGTCAGCTCAGGCGCCCCCGCCGGAGGTGAGTTGCAGCTCGCGCTCGACGTAGTGGCCGATCATCGCGGCGAGGCCTTCGGACAGCTCATCGAAGGTGATCGGCGGGTTCGGGTTCGAGAGGTGCTGCACGACGGCGAAGATGCCGCCATTGATGAAGACGTACAGCATCACGGGTATGCGCCGGATTCGCATCACCTCGGGGTGGTGCATCACGTGCTGCATCGCGATCTCGCTCAGCACGCTCTTGATGGGCTGCATGCGGTCGTTGAGCTCGACATGAAGCGCCTCCCGAGCGCACTTCAGGTAGCGCTGGTTGTTTTGATTCAGGAACGTCTCAAAGTGGCGAAGCATCAGCTTGATCGCGTCGCTGATGGACATGCGCGCGAGCGGCACGACGAGCGGCCGGAGCATGGCCGCTACCTCCACGATGAAGCGCTGGTTCATCGTCTGGAAGATCTCTTCCTTGTTGGCAAAGTACTCGTACAGGGAGCCGACGCCGATGCCGGCTGCATCGGCGATGTGGCGCGTGGTCGTGCGGGACATGCCGCGCTCGGCGATGCAGATGAAACCAGCCTCTGACCTCCTGACA
>CAIOSS010000924.1 GCA_903860995.1 uncultured delta proteobacterium
CCACCGGGGCTGTCCCGCGGCGTCGACGCAGCGGACCGTGCCGTCGCCGAGCCCGACCACGAAGGCGCCGTCGGCGAGGGCGAGCGGGCCGCCGTAGAGGAAGCTGCCGAGCTCCACGCGGCGCACCAGGCGGCCGTCGGCGGGGTCGATCACCGCGACGCTGCCGCGCATCTCGGGCACGAGCACCTCCGCCCCAGCGCGCGCGAGCGGGCCGAAGACGTGGCCCGCGAGGGGGGCGGTCCAGCGGAGCTCGCCCGCGCGGGAGAACGCGCGGAGGTCGCCCGACGCCACGAGCACGTCGCCGTCGGGCATCGCGAATACCGGGGCGTCCATGTCCTGGGGCAGCGTCGCCCGCCAGCGGAGGGCGCCGCGCGCGTCGAGGGCCACCACCTCGCGCGCGTCGCTCCCGATGACCGTGAGCTCGCCCACCGTCGCGGGCGACGAGAAGACCCGGGACGCGAGCCGGTGCGACCAGCGGACGACGCCGCGGCGATCGACGGCCTGCACGGTGCCGTCGAGGGAGCCGAACACCGCCCAGCCGTCGCGGGTGAGCGCGGGCGACGAGAAGACCCGGCGCGCGGTGCGAACGCGCCACACGACCCCCGGCGCGCGATGCGGCCCGCGGAGGGCCGCGCCGTCGACGCCCGTCGCGGGCGACCCGAAGGACGACACGAACAGCGCCGCGGGCCGGTGGTGGCCCACCTCCTGCGCGGGCAGCGCGCGGCCGCTGCCGAGCCCCGAGAGGCACAGCGCGGCGACCATCGCACCGACGCGCGAGCGGGACATCGCGGGCCCCTTACGAGTCTTGGAAGCCGGTCAGCCGGCGCGCCTCGAGGAAGCGCTGGCTCAGGGCGACGCGCACGAGCCGCCCCGCCGCGGGCACATCGTCGATGACCCGGCCTGGGAGCACCCCCGGCGGCGCGAGCGCGGCGATCGCGGCCGGCAGGTCGCCCGTCGCCAGCAGCGCGATGCGGTCGCCGAACTCGAGCGCGGCGCCGTGGATCATCGCCGCGTCGAAGGGGCGCTTGAGCACCGCGCGCGCGGCGGGCGTGAGCTCGGCGTGGAGGTCGCGGGGCATCGCGCGGGTGATCGAGCGCGAGAGCGCGTCGAGGCGAACCGGGTCGACGCCCGCGGCGCCGAACATCGGCTCGAACTGCCGCAGGAGCGCGGTCATCACGAGGGTGAACTCGGCGACGTCCATCCGGAGCGGCAGCGAGAGCCCCTGGGTGATCAGCAGGAGGGCCCGCGCGACGGCGAAGCGCGAGACGATCGACGGCGGCGCCGCGAAGGCGACGAGCACCCGGGCGGGCGATCGCCCCACCGGGAGCGCGATGGACGCCAGCTGCGTGGCCAGGAAGACCTCGACGTCGCCGAGGTCGAGCAGCCGCGCCCAGCGGTCGATCTCCGCGCGCAGCCCGTGGGGTCGGGCGCCGAGCCGGTCGGCGTCCCGGGTCGCCGGGTCGAAGGGCACGAGCGGGTCGAGCACCGTCGAGGTGCGCACCAGGAGCTCCCGCAGGTCGGCCGGCAGCGCGGGGGGCGCGAGCAGGTCGAGCGCCGCGGGGAGCAGGCTCTCGATCCCTGCGCCGGCGACGACGCCGTCGGGCGCGAGCGCGCGAAGCTCATCGCTGGCCACGCCCAGGGTGACCGCGGCCGCCGCCACCACCCGCTCGGCGTCCCGCCACCCTCGCAGGCGCTGCCACGCGGCGAGGCGCTCGAGGGCGGCGACGTCTCGCACGTTGCGCTCGACGCCCGACCGGACGTCATCGCCGCAGGCCTTGATGGACTCCTCGACGAGGGAGCGATCGTTGATGGCGCCGCCGAGGGCCGCCAGCCGGAGCCCGTGGCCTGCCCGCTCGGCCGGGGTCCGCGCGCGCGCCAGCAGCACCTTGCGCGCCTCGACCTCCCGCGGCCCCTCGCCGCTGCGCTCATAGAACTGCGCGAGACGCTCCCACGGGCGAGGGTCGGCGGGCGCGGCCTGCGCGACCCGGCGCCACGCGGCCTCGGCGCGCTTGGGGTCGCTGAGCTTGCCGTCGAAGAGGTCGCCGAGTTGCAGCAACAGCTCGAGCCGCTCGGGCCCGTCGGCGCTGCTCTTCGCCAGGCGGATGCGGGCGTCCGCGGCGCCGGACCAGTCCTCAGCGCGGTCGGACAGGCGCACCAGGGTGCGCAGGGCCGGGACGTTCTCGGGGTCGAGGGCGGTCACCGCGCGCAGGAACGTGCGCGCCCGCTCGAGGTCGTCGGCCCGCTCTGCCGCCGCCGCGCCGCGGAGGTAGATCGCGACGGCTTCGGCGGGCCCCAGGCCGCTGGAGCGCGCGGTGAGGTACGCGCTGATCACGTCGAGCTCGAGCGCGGCCTCGGGCGTCGCGTCCAGGAGCTCGAGCGCCAGCTCGAAGGCGCCCTGGTGCCCGGGGTCGCGGCGCATCGCTTCGACCACCGCGGACATCGCGCGCTCGGCGTCGCTCGCCTCGTCCCGCCAGGCCCGCGCCGCCGCGGTGAGCGCGTCGGTGGAGAGCCCGAGGGTCTGCATCTCCATCGCCGCCCGCTCGCTCAGCGCGACCGCGGCGACGGCGTCGCCTCGCGCGGCCTCGACCCGCGCCGCGCCCAGCAGGGAGGTCAGCGAGGCCGAGGCCGCAACGGCCTCACCGAAGGCGTCCGCCGCCCGCACGATCTCCCCCTGGGCCTCCGCCGCCAGCGCTACGCGGACCCAGTGCGCGCCCCGCTCCGCCGGGTCGGCGGCGTCTGCCGCGAGGGCCCGCGAGACCCGCTCGGCCCGGGGCCAGTCGCGCTGGGCGCGCGCGTCGACGTCGAGCGCGAGCAGGAGGCGACGGTCGTGCATCCCGCGGTCAAAGAGATCCCACCGGAGCTGCTGGGCCGCGCGCCGGGCGTCGTCCCCCGCGCGCTCGGCCACCCGCGCGGCGGCGTGCGCGAGCGGCAGGGCGTCGGAAGGCTCGCGCACCCCGAGGGCCAGCTGGCGGAGCACCAGGAAGAGCTCGTCCCAGCGCTCGCGCTCCGCGTAGTGGCGCTCGAGGGCGCGGAGCCCCTCGGCGTGCATCGGCTCAAGCTCGAGGATGGCCGCGAAGGACAGCGCGGCGGACGCCAGGTCGCCGCGCTCGAAGAGGTCGATGCGCGCGAGGCGCTCGAACACCTCGACCTGCGCGGCCGGCTCGCTCACGGACTTGAGCTGCTCGAACGCTCGCTCGGACACCTCCACGTCGCGCCCCGACGCGAGCAGAAGCGCCTGCTCCGTCGCGGCCAGCAGCGGGTCGGCGGGCGAGAGCGCGCGGGTTCGGGCCAGCACCTGGAGCGCGTCGGCCCGACGGTCGGCCTGCTCGAGCATCTCCGCCGCGAGCTCACCCAGGGCCACGGCGAAGGGGCTCGTGTCCCGCGCCTCGATCGCGCGCTCGAAGAAGGTCCGCACCACCGTCGACGGGCGCGCGGCATCCTGCTGGGGTGTCCGCAACACCA
>CAIOSS010000925.1 GCA_903860995.1 uncultured delta proteobacterium
CGACGCCGCGGTCACGGTCGCGCGCGCGCGCGTCGCGGGCCCGCCGCGCGCGCGCCAGCGCGGGCTCCTGCGCGGGCTCGTCGGGCACGCTGAACACGGCCTCGCCCCGCGCACCCGCTGCGCGCATCGCCTCCAGGCGCGCGCTCACCAGATCCAGCTCGGCTCCCTGCGTGATCCTCATCCGTGCCTCCTCACCGTGCGTGCCGCGACCTCGTCGGCCGCGACCCGCTCCAACCGCAACGCCGCTGCGCGCACCGTGGCCGCCAGGCCGTCGCGCCACACCTCGATCTTACGCAGCTCCGACCGCGCGACGACCAGCGCCGCCCGCTGCCGCTCGGCCTCTGCCCGCGCCGCCACCGCCCGCGCCGCCGCCCGGTCGGCCCGCTGCCGCAGGGCGCCCAGCCACGCGCTGAGCTCGGCCAGGTCGACGCTCGACGTGCGCGCCTCGGGGCTCGTGCCCGCCGCCTCGCTCCACGCGTCGGCGGCCCGCTGCGCGGCCTCCTCGGCGTCCTGCGCGCGCCGCGTCGCCGCAGCGCTCTCCGTCTGCGCAAGCTCCACCGCGCGCTGGCGCAGCTCGACGAGCATCCCCGCCCGCTGAAGCCGATCGGCGCTCACCGCGCCACCCCGGCGGTGAGGCGCAGTGCGTTGAGGGCCTCGGCGCGCGGTACGCCCTCGATGAGCGGCTGCCGGATGAGCGCCTCGATGCGCGGCAGAGCGGCGCGGGCACGGTCGACGCGCGGGTCCGAGCCCGCCACGTACGCGCCGATCTGGATGAGGTCGGCGGCGTCTTCGTAGGTGCCCATCATCTCGCGCACCCGGGCGATCTCGTCGAGGTGCCCTTGGGGGCAGAGGTCCTGCGCGAGGCGCGACACGCTCCGCAGCACGTCGATGGCGGGAAAGAGCCCCTTGTCCGCGAGCTTGCGGGTCAGCACGATGTGCCCGTCGAGCACCCCGCGCACCGCGTCCGCGATGGGGTCGTTGAGGTCGTCGCCCTCCACCAGCACCGTGTACACCGCCGTGATCGACCCGGGGCCCTCGCAGGTGCCGGCGCGCTCCATCAGCGAGGGGAGCGACGCGAACACCGTGGGCGTGTAGCCCTTGGTGAGCGGCGGCTCGCCCGCGGCCAGGGTCGCCTCGCGCAGCGCCATCGCGTAGCGGGTGACCGAGTCCATCACCAGCAGCACCCGCTTGCCCTGCGCGCGAAAATGCTCGGCCAGCGTGGTGGCGTAGAGGGCCCCGCGGGCGCGCACCAGCGGCGGCTCGTCGCTCGTCGCGGCCACCACCACCGAGCGCGCGAGCCCCTCGTCGCCCAGCACCTGCCGAACGAAGTCGCCCACCTCGCGGCCGCGCTCGCCGATGAGCCCCACTACGATCACGTCCGCCGAGGCGTGCCGGCAGAGCATCCCGAGCAGGGTGCTCTTGCCCACGCCGGTGCCCGCGAAGAGGCCCACCCGCTGCCCGAGCCCCAGCGGCAGGAGAGCGTCGAGGGCCCGCACCCCCGTGGCGAGCGGTTCGGTGATCGCCCGCCGGGAGAGCGCCGCCGGCGGGGCGGCCCGTACTGGCGCGCGCTCCGTCGGACCGAGCAGCTCGGAGTCCGTGGGCACCCCGAACGCGTCGACCACATGGCCCAGCAGCGCGTCGCCGACCGGCGCGAGTGCCCCGTCCTCCCGCGGGCGCACCCGCATACCCGGCGCGATGCCCGCGGTGTCGCCGAGCGGGGCCGTGAGCAGGCGCCCATCGCGGAAGCCCAGGACCTCCAGCCGCAGGGTGCGCGGGCCCAGGTCGAGCTCCAGCTGCGCCCCCACCGGCGCCGTCAGCCCCTCCACGCCGACGATCACCCCAACCACGTCGCGCACCCTGCCCTCCACCACGAAGGGCCGCGCCGCCCGGGCGCGCTCGACGTAGCGCGACAGGTCGACCCCGCGCGAGGCGCTCACGTCGCGTCCGCGAAGAGGTCGTCGGCCACCGCGGCGAGGCGCCCCGGGGCGCTGACGTTGATCGTCGAGGCCCCCGCGCGCACTGCCATGGCGCCGGGCGGGAGCGAGGGGTCGACGGTGATGGCGTGGTCGCTGCCCAGCGACTGGGCCCAGGCCTCCGCGGGCACCCTCGCGGCCACGTCGGGCGCCACGACCACCGCCGCGCCTTCGCGGCCCTCGAGCGCG
>CAIOSS010000926.1 GCA_903860995.1 uncultured delta proteobacterium
CCCGTGGCGCGCACGAAGCTCTCCGCGCAGGTCGCGTCGACGGTCGCCATGGGTGTGCACGTCAGCACACGCGCGCGCCGGGCGTCGTTGCGCAGCAGCTGCTCGGCAAGGTCGTAGGCGAGGGCCTCGTACTGCTCGACGCCGCGGGGCGAGAGGCTGGTGCTCGCCGCGCCCACGGAGATCGAGCCGTTGAGCGGGACGTCCGGCTCCATCGGACGGGACACCAGCAGGTCTTCGCCCAGCAGGTCGTGCACGGCGTTGACGTACTGCGACTGCGTGAGGCGCCGGAGCACCGGCGCGGGGGCGTTGAAGGTCACCGTCGCGGGCGGCGGGGTGACTCCCGCATCGGGCGTGACGGTCGGCGGCGCTGGGTCGCTGCACGCCACCGCGAGGAGCGCGGCGAGGGCGGGCGACCATCGGAGCTTAGACGTCGCGTGCAAGGGGAGACCTCCTAGTGATGAAAGACGGGAGAGACCACGGAGCAGTGTACTGAATCGCTCGCCCGGGCAGTGGGCCTCAGGGTACCCTGAGCTGACGTCGAAACGTGACCCGCTCATGGACAAGTCGGCTTCCATCGAGGACGGCCGTGACCGCGGGGCTGAGGTCACCGAGGAGGTGGCGCCGCGCGAAGGCGAGGGCGTAGGCGCCGACGATGGGCGCCTGGAGCTCGTCGCCGATCATCGGGCAGCGGCCGAGGGCGAAGAACTGGTGGCAGCCGCCGCGGACGTCGATCCAGGTGAGGTCGACGCCGGTGGCGGTCGCGAACTGGACGTCGGCGCCGACCGGGTCGTCGCTGCCGCTCATGGCGAAGACCGGCACGCGCACCGAG
The DNA here is from genome assembly GCA_903860995.1 of uncultured delta proteobacterium. GTDB lineage: Bacteria > Myxococcota_A > Polyangia > Polyangiales > SCUS01. The sequence continues at coordinate 830 of CAIOSS010000926.1, forward strand.
CGGTGCCCCTCGGGGCCGAACCAGCTGCGGCTGATGGCGCCGGCCATCGGGATCACCGCCACGAAGCGCGGGTCGCTCACGCCGCGCGCGAACTCCGCAAGCTCGGCCTCGCCACAGCTGGTCGCCGCGGTGCACATCGGGCGGAGTGCGTCGACGTCGAAGGTCGCGCCCGCGCTCGCCCAGACCGTGTGGGTGCCGAAGGAGTGCCCCGACAGGATGGCCGTGCGGGCGTCGATGCGCCCCGCCAGGGGGTCGCCCGCCGGCAGGCTGGCGACGGCATCGAGGGCCGCGCTCACATCGAGCGAGCGCCAGTAGTAGAGCGCCGCGGGGCGGGGGTCGGGCGTGTCCAGCAGGGTGTTGCCGGTGTGATCCGGGGCCACGCTGATCCAACCGTGCGACGCGAAGTAGCGCATGAGGAAATGGCTGGTCGGGCCGAAGCCGCGGTGCCCGTGCGAGTAGACGTGCACGGGGTAGCCGCGGGGGTGAGCGGGCGGCGCGGGCGGCGCGTCGACGTACGAGCTGGGGTCGGGGAAGATGAGGGCGTAGGTCGGGTGCGCGCCCTCCGCGACGAGGGTCGGATACCAGACGTGCATCGGCAGCGTGCGCGGCGTGCTGCTGCCCCGCGGCGTATAGGTGTGCCGGAAGGTGCGGTACCCGACGCGGTACGGCCCGGGCCGCTCGACGGGCCACGCCGCCGGGTCGAGCGGCGCGCTCCCGAGGTCGATGGGCGGCGGC
>CAIOSS010000927.1 GCA_903860995.1 uncultured delta proteobacterium
CCGCGGGCAGGTCGTCGAGGGGGTTGTCCTCGAGGCTGAGCCAGGTGAGGTGTTCGAGCGAAGCGAACGCGTCGGGCAGCCCCGTGAACTGGTTGTCCGAGAGGTCCAGGTGCCCGAGGGCGGAGAGCGTTCCGATCCAGGGCGGCAACTCGCGGAGCACGTTGCCCGAGAGGTCGAGGCGCTTGAGCGACGGGAGGCTCCACGGCGTCGTCGGCAGCGTGGTGAGGCCGCAGCGGGCGAGCGCGAGAATGGAGAGCGCGCGGCACTCGGCGAAGCCAGCGGGAGGGCACTCAAGGGGGTTGCCGGAGAGGTCGAGATCCTGGAGCGCGCGGAGGGTGCCGAGCACCGACGGAACCTCCGTCAGACAGTTGTCGCCGAGGCCGAGCCGACGAAGCGCGGACAGGTCGCCGAGCTTCGCGTGGATGCTCGCGATGCGGTTGTCGGAGAGGTGCAGATCGGTCAGCTGCCAGCACTCACCGAGGGAAGCCGGCAGCTCGGTGAGGGCGTTGCTGCTGATGTCCAGTTCGGTGAGCGACGGGAGTCGGTGCAGCCACGGGGGCAGCCCGGTGATCGCATTGCTGCTGACGCTCAGACAGCGGAGTCCGTGGGCTGATGACAGGGCTTCGGGCACCTGCGTGAGCCGGTTGCTCGCGAGGTACACGTCGGAGAGCGGCGAGTCGAACCGCACGCGGGCGAAGTGCGCGTCGGTCAATCCGGCGGCGCACAGATGCAGGTCGGTGAGCGTGGTGATGCGCCCGAGCGCCGCCGGCAGCGGGCGATCGCTCGCGTAGCGGCCGTTCACGTTCAGGGTGTCGATGCCGATCAGGGCGGTGAGGTCTTCGGGGAGAAACCACTCGTGGGCCAGGAAGTACCCGTCGAGCCCCCCGAGCACCTGGAGGCGCGCCAGCGTGGTGGGCGAGGCGATCGCGAGGAGGCCGAGAATGGCGGAGAGGTGCGGACCCGCGAGCGGCAGGCTCCTCCCCAGCTGCGCGTCGGGATCGGCCGCGGGAATCTGCCAGGGGCAGTCGTGCCCGGCACGCTGAACGAAGCCGCCGCCGTCGGGGCGGACCGAGACGGACGCGAGGAGCGCATCGATCACATCGACGCGACTGGCGAGGCAGGCCAGTTCGAGGGCCTGGAGGACGTGGTCGGTACTGGGGCCGAAGCGCGCGACCATCGCGCGCAAGGCGGCGGGAGAGAGCGGCCGGGGGGTCGTCATCGAAGGGGCTCCTGTGGGTGTGTGGTGGGGGAGACGCGCGGGGCGGCGGCGCAGGGACGGCGCGGCGGGGTTCGTCGGGGTGGGTTCGCCCGACGGCCGTTCCCCTTCGCCCCCCAAGCGCGCCGGGAAGGACCGCGCAATTGGCAATCGTCCGCGTGTGACATTTTCTGTCCAGCGGCCCGAAGGGGCGCAGACCCGCGGGCTTCACGCCGCAAGCAGCCACGCGTATCGGCGCGAGAGGGCGGTGTCAGTCCGGAGGTCCCTGCTGCCCCTAAACCCTTCTCGCGGGGCGCAATTGACCGAAAAGTGACGGCGGCTCGACGATTGTCCGGACGCTCAGCCCTTCACCCCCTAACCGGCCGGGGTGGGGGTCCATTAGTAGGAATCGTCCGCAGCCGCGGGCGACGCCGTCCCCACCGCGCCGGCCGAGAGCGACCTCGCGCCTCACGCCTTCATCGGGCGCCGCTCAGACATCCTCGAACGGAGCCGTGGAGCCCTCCGTCCCCGGATGAGCGACGGGGTGGGCCACGTAGCGCGCGACGCTCAGTTCCGATTCGCCGCTCCAGCGGTACGCGACGAGCGGACCATTCTTGGCGACGCTGTAATCGACGCACGCGACGAGTGACGAGTAGAGCGCGAGCGGGGCCTGACACCAGTAGTGTCCAACGATCACCGGCACGTCGTCGTCGTAGCGCCCGAACGGGTCGACTTCGGTGTCGGGCAGCACCGGGAACGGCTTCCCGTCAGGTGTGCGGGAACCCCCGGGAATGATGGCCGAACCTCGCAAGGTCGTGGCGGTCGGATCCCACCAGCGCCGGCGGGCCTTTCGACGTTCGTGGCCGCCCTTGTCCAGGTACGTGAGGCCGTCGAGATCGACCTCCGGACCCTTCAGCACCACCTCGAGCGCGTCGTACATCGCCGAGCCCCGGACCGAGGTCGCGACGACGGCGTCGCGCGTGAGCGATCTGGTCGGCGAGAGCATCGTGGCGAGCCGGTCGATCGCGGGCTGACTCCAGCATGCGTGGACGACGCGGAGTCGAGCGTCGCCGAGCGAGACTTCGAGCCAGAGGGGCAGTTCTCGAAACCAGTCGAGCAGCACGGCGTGCAGTGCCGAGCCCTCGCCTACCTGCTCAAGAAACTCCGCGTGCTGCGCTCGGTTCTTGGCATTATGGTCGCGGCAGAACCGGTCACCGTCGCCCGGCATCGGTGTCGCCCAGGCGATCGCGTTGTACTCGTGATTGCCGATGACGATCTGCGCCGCGCCCGCCGCCACCATCCTCTGGACCAGCCGCGCGACCTCGACCTGGTGGGAGCCTCGATCGATGAGGTCGCCAACGAAGATCGCCTGCCTCGACGGGTGCCGCCAGGTTCCGTCGACCCGCGCGTAGTCGAGGCGAGCAAGCAGCCCCTCGAGCGCATCCAGATGACCGTGGACGTCACCGATCACGTCGTAGCCCTGCAGCGTTTCGTCAGTAGTCCGGTCCATGTCGCTCCGTTCCATTCTCACCCCACAGTCGTACACGATCGGTACGATGCGTCTCGCAACCAGCGCACCGCTCAGTCATTTTGTGCTTCTGACGACGGGGCCTCGAGCGAGCCGGACGCCTCTCGGCCGCAACGGCGCCGCGGCCGCTTCGGTCCACCCGACAAGTTTCTCGCCTCTGTGCGTGTGACGTATTCTGTCCATCACCCCTTCAGGGACCGGAGCCGCGCGCACCGCGGGAAAGCTCGCCGCTCACACCTCGTAACCCGCTGGTATCCAGGAGAATATGGAACTCGTCCGTGGACTCTCCGAGGCTGAGCGCACCCCGGCGCTGTGCCTTCCTCCGGGGCGACGACCGTTGCTTGCCATCTGGTTCGCTCATGATCCACTCTCCCACCCCATGACGGACCTGATCGAGATGGCGGGGCAGCTTCAGGACGACTACGCACGGCATCGCGCCGACCTCCGGGTCGATGCGCCCTGGTTTGGTGTCTATGACGCCGACCTGGAACACCGGACCGTACGCTATCGCATCGGCGAGTTTCGCCACGTCGACCATCGCATCATCGATTGGCGCGCGCCGATCGCGCAGCCCTATTATCAAGTCTCCCCGGGCGACGTGTACGAGGTCTATCGCGGGCGCGATGGTGAACCCAACTGGGGAAGGGTCGTCGCGAAGGCCGCCGTGTTCGCCGATCGCGCACAGTTGACCCGGGTGCAGGTGCTCGATCGCGACGGGCGACACTCGCTCGTGTCGTCCGATGGGACCTTTGCCTACGAGACCGGGCCGAAGCCGCCCTCGAGCCTCTCGGGCCTGCCGAGCCTGGCGGCGATGCTCACCCCCGAGCAGTACGCGCTCATCACGCGCAGCCGTGATCGGCCGGTGATCATCCAGGGGCGCGCCGGTTCGGGGAAGACCTCCGTGGCGCTGCACCGCATCGCGTGGCTGACGTACGCGTCGGATGCCCCGGACGCGCCGCCGCCGATCGCCAGGGAGCGCATCCTGGTGGTGATGTTCAACAAGGCACTGAGCACCTTCGTGGGCTCTTCCTTGAAGGAACTCGGCATGGAGGGCGTCGAGATCGACACCTTTGCCGGATGGGCGCTGCGGCACATTCGCGACGCCTATGTCAGCAAGATCGAACCCTCGGCGGGCGGTGGCTTCGCGGGCCACGAGGTCGCCGTGGCGATCAAGCGCCGACTGGGGACGCTGCGGGCGCTCGATGCCTTCGTGACGCAGCAGGAGAAGGCCTTCGTCGTCTGGTTGCGCGGACGGCTCGAGCCCTACCAGGCGCTCGACCTCGTGGACCGCTGGAACGCCCTGACAGGGCCGGTCGTGCGTCGATTGCAGGTGTTGCGGCGGGAGGCGCGCGAGGCACAGATTGGCGCGCGCGGAGTGGAGTCCGAGCGGTGGTCGCAGGTGGAGTCCGTGCTGAAGCAGGCCTACGACCGGATGAGCAAGTACAAGGAAGACCTGTACAAGTTTCTTCGGAGTGAGGAGTTGCTGGCGCGGCATCTGCCGGACGTGCCCGCGGAGGACCTCGCCACGCTGGGTGAATACCAGCAGAAGGTTCAGGGACAGGGGGGCAGTGCGCGGCGGCCCGGTCCCTATGTGGCCTGGGAGGATCTCGGCCTGTTGCTGAAGCTGATTCAAGTGAAGACGGGCGGCTTTCCACACAAGGAAGACGCCGAGCGGGTGTCGCTCTACGAGCATCTCGTGGTGGACGAGGCGCAGGACTTCGGGGCGCTCGACCTGCAGGTGCTGTTCGGCGCAGTGCGCGATCGGCGGGCGATCACCATCGTCGGCGACGTGAACCAGAAGATCATGCCGGCGGCGGACTTCATCGGCTGGTCGGCGCTGGCCGCGGAGCTTGGGGTCGACGGCGGCGAGGTCGCACGGCTCGAGGTGGCGCACCGCGCAACGCAGCCGATCATGGACGTGGCGGACGCGGTGGTGGGCGGTGATCCGACCGTGGGCGCGCGGGCCGGGCGTCGGCCGCGGTACTTCCGGGAGGCCTCGTCGAGCGAGGTGTTCGACCGGGTGTTGAAGCTGATCGACGACCACGTGGCGCGCGATGAAGCGGCGCACCTCTGCGTGGTGTGCGCCCGGCGTCCCGACGCGGAGAGCCTCGCCCAGCGGCTGGCGACGGTGCTCGATGGCGTCACGGAGGTGCGCTTCGGGCACAACCAGAAGTTCGTGTTTGGCCGCGGCGTGACGGTCACCAACTACCATCAGGTGAAGGGCCTGGAGTTCGACGCCGTGATCGTGGTCGAGCCGAGCGCCGCGTTCTATCCCGCGACGGACAACGGGCGCGGCGCGCTCTACACCGTCTGCACGCGGGCGCGCGAGCGATTGGACATGGTCGGCAGCGCGCCGACGACGAGCCTGCTCGACGCCGCGATCGCCTCGGGTGCGCTGGAGGTCGTCGGCGCGGCGGAGATTCCGCCGGCGACGTTCACCGAGGCAGAACTGGAAGATCCGTTCTGACACCTCCCCCGGACGGTCGGCGTGGCGGAGGCACGCCCGCGATCGGCGCTCGTAACGACAGAAAATAGCTTTCTGCCACGATCTTCATCGCGACAGTTGACAGTGCAGCTGTCCGATTTATGAAGGCTCCTGGGTGGGTGCGGTGCGTCGTTGCACCCCCACCGGAGGAGACGCGGCGATGGCGGACGAAGACGTAACCCTCACCGAACTCGCGGAGCAGACGGGCGAATCCCCGCGCACGCTGCGGTTCTATGTGATGCAGGGTCTGCTGAGCGGTCCGGATGCGTCGGGGCCGCGGGCGCGCTACCCGTTCGAGCACGTGGCCCGGGTGCGCTGGATTCGCGCGCGGCAGTCCGAGGGGCTGAGCCTCGGACGCATCGCGCGCGACCTCCAGGCGCTCGACACCGCCGGGCTCCCGCTGCCCAACGATCCTCCGACGCCCGCAAACGCGCCGTCGGCCGGTGCGCCTGCGAGTTCGTCGGCCATCGACTACCTGCAGCGCGCGGGGCTGCTCCCGGGCCACGTCGCGCCCGCCGAGGCCCCGTTGTCCGCGCCGCCCGCGGAGGTGTCTCGCAGCACGTGGGAGCACCTGCTGCTCGCCGATGGCGTCGAGCTTCACGTGCGGCGCCCGCTCGATCCCTTCACGCAACGGCGGGTGAAGCAGTCGCTGCAGTACGCTCGCGACACCTTTCGGAAGTCCTGATTTCCCGTTGTTCGAAGAGGCCTGTGGGCCTCGAGGAGGCTCCATGAAGTCCAACGACCGAGACCCGCTCCCTTCGCCTCTCGCGGCATACACCGTTGAC
>CAIOSS010000928.1 GCA_903860995.1 uncultured delta proteobacterium
CCTCGACCCACTCGTGGAGGTTGCCCACCATGTCGAAGGCCCCGTAGCGGTTGCGGCAGCGCGCGTGCGCCCCGGCGCGGGCGAGCGTGCCGGGGAGCTGGTTGAGCCGCGGGTCGTTCATCTGCGTCTCGTGGAAGACGTCGCCCATGCCGAAGATGCGCCGCACCGGCCCCTCGCGACCGTCGTTGCACCGCCGCGGAACATACCTGGGCCCGTAAGGCCACGCGCTCGGCGTGGGCCCCTTGCAGGCGCGCACCCACTCCGGCTCGGCGCAGAGCCGCCGCCCGGCCGCCCGGCACGCCGCCCGGGCCTGCACCTGCGAGACGTACCCCTGGGGGAAGGCCCCCGCCCGCGCGACGGCCCGCACGCGCAGGCGCGGGGGCGGCGAGGCGAAGGGGCTCCACGGGCGGGTGCGCCCGCGGGGCAGGAGCTCGACGAGCGAGGCCTCGTAGCGGTCGATGCAGTACTCCCCCGCGACGGCGATCATCCCTCCGGGGCACCCCCGGCGCCGTCCGCCCACGAAGCCCATGGACGCCACAGAGAGGACCGCGAGGCCGCCGTAGGTGAGGGTTGCGTGGAGTCGCCCGCGCGCCATGACGGCGGCGACACTAGCAGAACGCGCCGATGACCGCCGCGACCCCGCCGTGATAGCCAATGGAGGCAATGAACGCACGGCACCGGTCTCGATGGGCGTACGCGTGGATCCTCGCCGCTTGGACGCTGGGCGGATGCAGCGACGACGACCCCGCGGTCATCGGGCCGAGGTGCTTCCCCGAGTGCCGCGCCGGGACGCTGTGCTCCCCGAGCGGAACCTGCGTGAGCCCCTGCAACCCCGCCTGTGGGGCGAGCGAGACCTGCGTGGGCTCCGGGGCCAGCGCGCGTTGCGTGCCGCCCGGGGCCGACAGCGGCGTGGCCACCGACCTCGGCCCGTCGGGCGGTGACGCGACCGGCGGAGACGTCGGCGCCGCCTCGGACGCGAGCGCCACGGACCTCGGCGTCGCAACGGACGTCCCGCCCGGCACCGACCTCGGGATTTCCGACACGGGCGCCGGGCCTGGTGACGGTGGCGCCCCGACGGACGCGTTCACCCCGCCCATGAACTGCGGCATGCCGGGCCAGGTCTGCTGCGTCACCCGCGGATGTTACGGGGGCGGGTATTGCGAGGCTGGCACATGCCGCGCCCCCTCGATGCGCGACCCGGGCGAGTGCAACCGCGCCGAGGACTGCCCCGCGGGCCAGTCGTGCGGCCGTCCCTCCGGCTGCGGCGGCGGACCCGACGCGGACGGAGGCGGCAACACGCGGCAATGCTTCCACTGCGAGGCCCCGCCGGGCGCCGGGGCCTTCGGCGCAACTTGCGGCAACGGCGGCGACTGCCAGAGCGGCGTGTGCTCCAACAGCCGCTGCACGGTCGCCTGCCCCGTCGGCGAGGCGGGCGACGCGCTCTGCCAGGCCCGCGGCGCCAACCAGCGCTGCATCAACGTGTTCTACCAGCTGGTGCCGATGGGGCCCCTCACCACGCTCGGCGTGTGCGCGCCCACGTGCGCCCGCGACGGGGACTGCGCGGCCGGCACCGCGTGCGTCCCGCGGCTCAACTATTTCGCCGACCGGATGGACTTCGCCTGCGCCCCGGCGCCGGCCTCCGCGGTCACGGCCGTGGGCGGTGCGTGCAACCCCAACGGCGCGCGCACCTGCCGCAACGTGCTCTGCGTCGGAACCTCCGCCACGGCGGGTTACTGCACCGCGCCCTGCAACATCAACTCGGATTGCCCGGCGGCCGCGCCGATCTGCGACGGGATTACCCTGTCCCGCCCGAGCAACATGGGGCAGGCCGCGCGCGCCTGCCGACCTTGCCGCCTGCCGTCCCCCGCCGCCTGCGACTGAGCCCTCGCGTCCGCACCTGAAACGGCAACGCCCCAGGAGGGAGGCTTCGGCCTCTTGCTCCTGGGGCGTCCGCGCTCGCGGGCTACGATGTTCGCGCGATCAGCTGCCCGGCGTGAAGGTGAACGGGAACGAGAACTCCACGCTTCCACCCTCCGGGGTCGGGAAGACCAGGTTGCGGAGGCGCGAGCTCACGCACGACCCAACCGCCGGCGACGAGGACGCCAGCGGACCACCCGCAGAGATGCGGGTGATGCGCCCGCTGGCGCCGATGGTGAAGTTCATCTCGAGACGGCCCGCGAGGGTGGGGTTGTTGCGGAGCTCACGCTCGTAGCAGCCCCGGATGCCGCCGATCTGGCCGCGGATGATGCGCGCGACCGCGTTGGGGTCGACCTGCCCTTCGCCGCCGGTGGAGTCGCCGCTGCCGATGTCAGCGTTGCCGCGGATGACGCGCTCGCGCACGATCTCCTGACCACTCCCGATGGCGTTGCCGCTCGAGGCGACCGCGCCGCCCTGGCCGAGTCCCCGACCGCCGAGGCCGCCGCCGCCCGCCGAGGCGAGGCCCCCGCGCCGCACGCCCACCTGGCCGCTCGCCGCGGAGATGCCGCCGACGTTGGCGAGGTCACGCTCGGTGCCCGCCATGAGGCCGCCCTGGCCGAGGGCGTCGCGGGCGCTCCCGCGACCGGTGTCGTTGGCGCCCGTAAGGGCCGCGAACTCCGCGCTGTTGTTGAGGGCCGAGAGCGCCGCATCGACCGCGCGGTTGGCGGCGGCGGTGGCGGCCTCGCTGCGACGCTCGGCCGCGGCGGTGCGGCTGGCCTCGCGCTCAGCCGCGGTCGGAGCGGGACGGTGCTCCGTCGGCGCCGCGGCCGCGGGGGCGTTGGCCGCGGTGTCGGCCGGGTTGGCCTCGGCTTCGGGCGTGGGCTCGGGCTCTTCCACCGGGGGCGGCGTCGCGAGCAGGCGCACGAGGCGAGCGTCGTCGAGGGAGAGCTCGTCGTCGACGATGGGGTCGTACACGTACTCGACGTACGCGATGCTCGCGATGGCGAGGACGAGGAAGGCCGAGAAGCAGGCGTTGTAGGTCCAGTCGATGTTCTTGACCCAGCCGGCGCGGATGGCCGCGGGGAGCTGCGGCTTCGGCTGCGGC
>CAIOSS010000929.1 GCA_903860995.1 uncultured delta proteobacterium
ACGCCCGAGTACATGTCGCCCGAGCAGGCCAAGGGCGAGGAGGCCACCGCGCAGAGCGACCTGTACTCCCTCGGCGTGCTGCTCTTCGAGATGATGACGGGGCAGCTGCCCTTCCGCTCGCACGACCGCGACGCGCTCCTGGAGATGCAACGCAGCGCCAACCCGGTGAACCCGAAGACGCTCCGCCCGGACCTGCACCCCGACGCCGAGAAGATCATCCTCAAGCTGCTCCAGAAGAGCGCCGAACGGCGCTACAAGGACTGCCACCACCTCCAGGAGGACCTGAAGGCCCTGCAGCGCACGCTCCCGTCATCCCCCTGGGAGGCCCAGCAGGGCGGCGACGCGCAGCCCGCCCCGCCCCCGCCGCCCCCGCCCGCGCCCTCGCCGGGCGTCGCCGAGTGGGCGACCCGCGCGGCGCACTTCGGCCGGATGGTGTCGCGCGCCTACCCGAGCGGCGACGCGCCGCAGGAGGTCAACCGCGCGCTCGAAGAGGCGTGGCTGCTGGCCAACCGGGCATCGCGGCTGGAGGGCGAGGTGGCGTCGCACATGCGCAAGCTCGAGGCGCTCGAGCGCCGCGGCCGGGCGCTGCGCGCGGAGATCGGCCGCAAGGTCGAGGAGCTGGCGCAGGAGGAGAGCCGGGCGCTGCGCGAGGCGTCGGGCGAGAACGAGGTCGTGGTCCAGGTGCGCGAGCGCCTGCTGGCGGGCGAGCGGGCGGTGGTCCAGAGCCGGGCCCAGGCCGACGCGGCGGAACGGCAGGCGCTCCCGCTGGCGCAGCTGCGCGGGGTGTTCGAGCGGGCGGGGCAGGCGCAGGCGCACGTCGACGCGCGGCGCGAGCTTCTGGCCGAGCACGAGATGCGCGCGGCCCGCAAGGACGCCCAGGCCCGCGACCTGCGGCGGCAGATCGAGGAGCTGCGCGGGCAGCTCGCCCGCTACGCCGAGGCGATGGAGGAAGACCTCGCGCAGGGCCGCGAGCGAGTGGCCCAGCGCACCCGCGAGGGGCTGTCGTACGAGCGCTCGTTCGCCGAGTGCACCGACGTCCTGATGCGCCACCTCCGCGGCCGGCCCGAGTGCCGCGACCTGCTGGAGGAGCTCGCCCGCGACGGCGCGCGCGGGCCGCAGTCGAGCGTGGCCTCGTGAGCGCTGCGGTCAGCGCACGCAGCCCCCGGGGCGGCGACAAGCGGGACCGCATCCCTCAAGGCCGCCGTGAAGGTGTTCGCCCGCAAGGGCTTCTACGCGTCGCGCGTGAGCGAGATCGCTCGCGCCGCGGGCGTGGCCGACGGCACCATCTACCTGTACTTCAAGAGCAAGGACGAGCTGCTCACCTCCCTCTTCGAAGACCGCATCGCGCGGCTGCTCTTGCTGCTGCGCGAGGAGTGCGAGCGCTACGATACGGCGCCGGACAAGGTGCGAAGGCTGGTGGAGTTCCAGCTGGGGCTGCTGGAGGGCGAGCGCGACCTGGCCGAGGTGATCACGGTCAACCTCCGTCAGTCGTCGCGGCTGCTGAAGCAGTACGCGACGAAGCGCTTCGGGGAGTACCTCGACCTCATGGCCGCGGTCATCGCCGACGGCCAGCGCAGCGGCGAGCTCCGCGGCGACGTGTCGCCCCGCATCATGGCCCGGGTGATCTTCGGCGGCCTCGACGGCGTGGCCATGACCTGGGCCCTGGGCAGCGCCGAGGCTGGAACCCTCCGGCGCGCGGCGTCACAGTTCGCCGATGTCCTCCTCGACGGCCTCCGCGCGCAGCCCGGCGCCCCCCAGCGCCCCGCCGCGGACCCCTGACGGCCCTCCGATGCGCCCCCCGTCCCTGGCACCGCTGCTGGCGCTGCTCGTCGCTGCGCAGGGCTGCGCCTCGGTGCGCGCGAGCTCCGTCCCCACCGCCGACGACGTGCTGCCGTACCACCGCGGCGCAGTGACCGTGCGCGCGCTCAGCGACCCGCCCAACGCCCGGGAGCTCGGCGCCGTCGAGGCCTCCAGCGAGGAGGGGCTCGACGCCCTCGTCGAGGCCTTCGTCGAGCAGGTTCGGGGCCTCGGCGGCAACGTCGCCCGCATCGACACCGTCACGCCGGTGGTCGAGACCCGCATGCGCCCTACCACGCAGAGCGTTCCGTGCTTCGGGATTCGCTTCCAGGCCGGGTGCTCGCAGTCCTACCTCACCCCCGAGGAGGTCGCCGTCGTCCGCCTCGTGGGCCGCGCGCTGCGGGTCGAGGCACCATGAGGCCCGCCCTCCCCCTGCTCGTGCTCGTGGCGCTGTGCACCGGCTGCGGGAGCACGTACGTCCAGCGCTTCGTGCTCGGCGCCCCCGGCGCGCCGCACGCGCGGCCCGTGCGCACCATCCTCGCGGGCGACCCGGTGCCGCCCTCGCGGGCCGTCGCGCTGGTGCAGGCCACCGGCCGCGGGCTCAACGCCGACCTCCCCCACATCATCGCGGGCCTCCGGGCGGAGGCCCAGCGCCTCGGCTGCGACGCCGTCGTGCAGGTGCGCATCGCCCGCGCCCACAGCACCGCCACCGCCACGGGCTTCGCCGTCCGCTGGGGCGCGGCCCAGGACGCCACCACGACCCCGACGCCCGCCGCGACCGTCGCCGCGCCGTGGGCCCCGCCGCCGCCGCTCCCGGCCGCGACCCCTGCCCCTTCGGGCGACGGCGCGCCGCCCCCGTGGTCAGCGCCCTGAGTCCGGCGCCGGGCACTCCGTCTCGCTCGCCACGCCGTCGAGGACCAGGGCCCCGCCGCGCTGCAGCGCCGGCGCTGCCGCGATGGGCCGTCGGGCCCGCACGACCTCGATGACCGCGTCGTAGTAGAGCGCGGCGATCTCCGTGGGCGCCCGGTCGGAGCGGCCGCAGCTCACCGCGACGTAGGCGCCGTGGCCCCCGGCGGCTGTAAGCCCCACCCAGTGCCCGGGCGTCCCAGCGATCGCCGCGCGCGCGTCGATCACCCACGGCGGGGTCGACCGCGCCGCCGCGGTGGCCCAGCGCCGCTGGCTCTCCTCGTCGAAGAAGCCCGCGATCACGTGCCGCGCCGCGGCCTCCCCCCTCCGCGCCACCGCGACGCCCTGCCGCGCCATCGCGGCCCGCAGCGCGGCCTCGAGCGACGGGTCCGGCGGCAGGGTGGGCAGGTGCAGCGCGAC
>CAIOSS010000930.1 GCA_903860995.1 uncultured delta proteobacterium
GGCATCGGGTCAAGCGGGTGGGGCGATGCCGGGACCGTTGGCTGGGTCGCGCCGCGTGACGGGGCCCGACGGGGTCGGCTGCGCCAGCGCCGACGCGTCACGGACGACGCGCATCCTCCTGCAACGAGTGCCACGACCACGATCGCGCGCATGTCGATCACAGCCCCTCCCCCCCCCGCGTGCGTCAGCCGACCTGCACCACCAGCTTGCCGAAGTTCTTTCCTTCGAGCATCCCGATGAGGGCCTCGGGCGCCCGCTCCAGGCCCGACACGACGTCCTCGCGGTACTTCACCTTCCCCTCCGCGACCCACGGGGTCATCGCCCGGAGGAACTCCGGCAGCCGCGGCCCGTAGTCGTCGAAGATGATGAAGCCCTGCATCCGCAGGCGCTTCGTGAGCACCGCGCCCAGGACGAGCGGGCTCCGGTCGGGCCCCTCGGGGAGCCGATCGGCGTTGTAGCTCGCCACCAGCCCGCACACCGGAACCCGCGCGCGGGCGTTGAGCAGCGGCAGCACGGCATCGAAGACCGCGCCGCCGACGTTCTCGAAGTACACGTCGATGCCCTTCGGGCAGGCCGTCGCCAGCGCCGCGCCGAGGCCGGGCGCGCGGTGGTCGATGCACGCGTCGAAGCCGAGCTCCTCGACGGCGTAGCGGCACTTCTCCGCGCCGCCTGCGACCCCCACCACGCGGCACCCCTGGAGTCGCGCGACCTGCCCCACGACGGACCCCACGGCGCCCGTCGCCGCCGCCACCACCACGGTCTCCCCGGCCTTCGGCTGGCCGATGTCGAGCAGGCCCATGTACGCCGTGAACCCCGGCATCCCGAGCACGCCGAGCGCGAGCGAGGGTCGCGGCATCGCGGGGTCGAGCGCCAGCAGCCCCGCGCCGTCGGAGACCGCGTAGTCCTGCCAGCCGGGATAGGCCACGACGAGGTCGCCGTCCTGGTAGCGGGGATGGCGCGAGGCCTCCACGCAGCAGACCGCGCCGCCGACCATCACCGCGCCGAGCGCGACCGGGGCGGCGTACGAGCGGGCGTCGTTCATCCGGCCGCGCATGTAGGGGTCGAGCGACAGCCAGAGCGTGCGAAGGCGCAGCTCGCCGTCGCCCGGCGTGGGCACCGGGGATTCCTCCATGCGGAAATTCTCGGGCGTGGGCGCGCCGCGGGGGCGCGAAGCAAGGACGATGCGGCGGTTGCGATCGGGGCTCTGGGGCATCGGCGTGTCTCCTGGTTGGGTCTGTCGGGCCCCCGCTTTGTCGGGCCGCGGTGGGCGTATCACCAGCGCCCTACTGCCCTCGTCTGCGTTCGCAACGGCGGAGTGGTCGGGTGCGGCCCTCCGCGTCGCTCCGGGCGAGGCGCGCTGGGAGGACATGGGCGGAGCCGCCCTCACACCCGCCGCGCCACCAGCCTGAACAGCGGCGCCACGCTCACCCGCGCCGCGCCCCACCACCGCGCCACCCGCCGCAGGCCCCGCAGCCCCGGCGCCCGCGCGTCCCACCAGCGCTCGGCGTCGTCGCGCGCGCTGTCGATCACCCGGAGCCCGTCGGCCGCGAGCCAGCGCTCCACCACCCCGCCCACCGGCAGCACCCCTACGTCGTAGCGGGGAAAGCCCCTCGCCTGCGTCACGTACCACTCGCCCAGCCAGTGGGGCAGCACGCTCACGCCCGCGAGCTGGTAGTGCGGGTCGCTGAGCGCCAGCGCCGGCGAGAGCCGGTTGGGCCCGAAGAGGTACAGCGTCCCGCCGGGCCGCAGCACCCGCGCGATCTCGCGCACCGCCGCGCGCGCGTCGGCCACGTGCTCGATGACGTCGACGAAGGTCACCGCGTCGAAGCTCGCGTCACCGAAGGGCATCGCCTCCGCCACGGCCACCCGGAAGCTCGGCGCCACGCCGTGCCCGCGCGCCCGGATGCGCGCGCCCTCGACCAGCTTCTCCTCGACGTCGACCCCCGTCACGTCCGCCCCCCGGCCCGCCATCGCGATGGCGAGCGCGCCGGTCTGGCAGCCCACGTCGAGCACCCGCCGCCCGCGCAGCGCCACGAAGCGCTCGACCTCCGCGGCGATGCCCTCGTTGCGCGCGATCTGCGCCCGCTCCAGCGCCGCCCAGCGCTCGCGCTGCGGATCCCCCGGGTCCAGGAGCTCCCGCGCCCAGTACCGCAGGAACTCCTCGTCCGGCCCGTCGCCGACCCGACCCTCAGCGTCATTGCCGCGCATGCGGGCGGTACGGTACACGGTCGACCCCGTGGCGACGACCGCAGCATGGGCCTCCCTCGCGCTCCTCCTCTACCTGCTCCCGCACGGGGTGTTCGCGCTCGCGATGCAGCGCTGGCGCCCTGCCGGCCCGTGGGCGCGCAGCCTCGACGTGGCCTCCGCGGTCGCCCTCGACGCGCTCTTCGCCGTAGCGCTCTCGTGGCTCATCCCCTTCGACCGCGCGGTGCTCGCCGTCCGGGCCCTGTCCCTCCTCGCGCTGCCGCTGGTGTTCGTCCGCGCGCCGCGCCCGCAGCCGCGGCCGCACCCCGCCGCCGTCGTCGCCCTCCTCGCGCTCGCCGCCGGGGTCGTCGCGCTGCACATCCCCCTCTCCTGGCGCCTCGTCATGTGGGACCGCGACTGGCACATCGCCATCGCCTCCGCGATCCGCACCTCGCGCCTCCCCTTCGACAACGTCTTCCTCCCCTCGACGCAGCTCCGCTACCACTACCTCGGCGACGCGCAGGCCGCGATGCTCCAGGTGCTGTCCTTCCAGCGCCTTCACCCCGCGGTGACCTTCTCGCTCGCGCACGACCTCTTCCTCTTCGGCGCCTCCGCGCTGCTGGTCGTGGCGGCCGCCTGCGCGGGCCTCCGCCCCTACGGCCTCGGCGACCCGCGCGCGTCCCTGCGCAGCGTGCTCGCGTGGCCCATGGCGCTCGCGCTCCCGCTGCCGCTGCTCTTCGCGAGCCCCTTCACGCTGCTCAACGTCCCCGCCGCGGAGCGCTTCACCACCCTCGACTCGGCGCGCCTCTGCGGCCACTCCTTCCTGGGGTTCACCACGCTCGGGTACCGCCCGCACGTCGTGATGGCGACCTTCTTCCTCGTCGCCGTGGCCTCCGCGGTACTGCTGCGCGCGCGCCCCGACGCTGACGACCGCGACGCCCCGCGCAGCGCCCTCGCCATGGTCACCTCCGCCGCCGCGCTCGCGCTCCTCGACGAGGCCTCGCTCGCGCTCGTCGAGGGCGCCCTCGGCGTCACCTGGCTGCTCGTCCCGCGCGCGGTGCA
Source organism: uncultured delta proteobacterium (assembly GCA_903860995.1). Taxonomy (GTDB): domain Bacteria; phylum Myxococcota_A; class Polyangia; order Polyangiales; genus SCUS01. Next base: position 3,247 of record CAIOSS010000930.1, read on the forward strand.
CCCCAGCCGCTGGCGCGGCGCGCTGGTCGTCGCCGCCGTCGCCGCGGCGCTCCCGCTGGTGAGCCGCGCGCTCGCCGGATCGCTCTCCCCGGGCGGGCCCGCCTCCGTGGTGGAGGTCATCCCCGCGCGGCACATCGCGCTCTTCGAGGGCGTCGTCCCCTACACCGACCGCGCGCGCTTCATCGAGGTCGCGAAGCACGACTGGTTCCCCTTCTACGCGACCGTGCTGTGCCTCGCGCTCACGGCGGTCTGGACCCGCCGGCGCGACGCCGTCGCCGCCTTCGTGTTCGTGACCGCGGTGACCGTCGCGGGCCTGGTGGCGTCGCTCAAGGTGGAGGTCAACCACGATGCTACCGAGGGCCACCGCTTCCTCACCGCGGCGCTGGTGCTCACCGCCGCGGTCGGGGCCTTCGTCGTGGGCTCCGCGCGCGGCGCCTTCCTTCCGCGTGCGGCCCTCGCGGCGGCCCTCGCGCTGAGCGGGCTCTCCGGGTGGGCCTGGTGCCAGAGCTTCCTGCGCCAGCGCTTCCAGCCGGGGATGATCCCGCGCGAGCGCGCGTGGGCCGGCGTCGCCGACCCCTTCCGTATGAACTGCGACGTCAACCTCGGCGCACCCCGCCGGGCGCGGCCGCCCGTGGAGTACGTCGAGGCCTCGATCGCGGTGCGCTACTCGGGCTGCGAGCGCGTTCGCCTCCCGGGCCGGCCGTCGTCGTGGAGCCTGACCGTGGTGGGCCCGACCTTCGGGGGCGAGGCGCGCGAGCAGCTCTCCGCCGCGCCCGAGGCCGACCAGCCGGGCGCCGTGGTGTGCGCGAGCGACCCGGCCGCGAGGGAGCAGGTGTGCGCCTGGGCGCTGCGAACGCTTCGCTGCGAGGCGCTCGGGGATGGGGTGTTGATGCGGTGCCAACTCCCGCTCGAGCGGCGGGCGGCCTTCTACCAGGAGCTGTGACGGCGGATCAGGGCGCGCAGGTGCTGCCGTTGGGGCTGAACCCTCGCGGCTGGCAGAACTCCGGGTGCGCCGTCGAGCAGTAGCGGCAGTCGACCGGGAAGTCCTGGCCGAGGTTGCACGACGCCGGGCCGATGAGCGGCATGCCGTTGTTGCAGTCGCGGCCGATGCCCGTGGTCATGGTCGCGGGCGCGTCGGCGTCCACCGGGAAGGTGATGAGGCAGCCGCAGCAGACCGTGACCGGGAAGTAGAACGGCGACGACTCGACGTCGTTGCCGCCCAGCGACGCGCCGAAGGCGGTGAGCTTCACGAGGATGGTGCGGTTGACCGACACGACCCGGTAGACGGGACAGCTCTCGTTCACGCCGGTGCGGTCGATCTGACAGACCGCCCCGCGGAGCGCGACGCCGACCTGCGGCGGGATCACCTGGAGGCGCGCGAACGCATAGCCGGGCGTGTTCGCCGTCAGGGCGGCCGGCACCACGACATTCTGGTAGACCGAGAAGGCCGGGCCGACCAGCGGGCCGTCGGGCGAGCCCTCGTGCAGCTCGACGACGAAGCCCTGGATGTTGAGGGTCGAGGTCTCCGCCCGCAGTTGATCCATGCTGGCGCGGGTGACGAGCTGGTTGGCGATGAGCGGGGTCATCGTGTAGCTGTCACGCAGCGCGACGTCGAGCGTGCCTTCGGAGATGCTCTGTGCGAACGGGTCGGGGGTGACCATGCACACCGCTCCGGCCACCGTCGGCGCCTGCACCTGCCGGATGTAGACCGACACGGTGTTGTCGACACAACCCGCCGCGGAGGTGAGCACGCCGCCGAGGACGAGCGCGCCGAGGAGGGGGCGCGATGCGTTTAGCCTGTTCCACATGACGCGGATGATAGGCCAACCAGCGGGGTCTCAACGAATTTCAATCACCGCCCGCAAGCTGCGCGTCAGCTCCCGGGTTGGCACGGCGGCCACCGTCCCCTGCCCCGGACCCGAGACCAGGGCCGCGCGAAGCCCGTCATCCTCGCGCTTTTTGTCGAAGCGCAGCGCCGCGAGGGCGGTCTCCTGGTCGGCGCGAATCGCCCGCGCCAGGCCCAGGGCGTCCATCAGCCCCTCGACCCTCCGGCGGAGCTCTCCGCTCGTGACCCCCAGCGCTTCGCCAAGGCGCAGCTCGGCGCGCATCCCCGCCGCCACGCACTCGCCGTGCAGCGCGCGGAACGCCGCGCCCGCCTCCAGCGCGTGGCCCACGGTGTGGCCGAAGTTCAGCAGCGCGCGCGGCCCCGCCTCGCGCTCGTCTTCGGCCACCACGTCGATCTTCGCCTGCACCGCGCGGCGGATCATCTCGTCGATGGCCCCGCCCGGCGCGAGCCTCGCGCGGTCGCCCGAGGGGCCGAGCTCGGCGGCGTGCGCTTCCAGCCAGCCGAGCAGCGCGTCGTCGCGCACGGCTGCGATCTTCACCACCTCCGCGAGCGCGGCGCGGTGATGCCGCGGCGCCAGGGTGGCCAGGGTCGCGGGGTCGATCCAC
>CAIOSS010000931.1 GCA_903860995.1 uncultured delta proteobacterium
CTGGTGCTGCCTGGCATGCGACCCGTCGCCGCGCCGACCCCGACACCGCCCAGGCCGCCGACCGTCACCGCCCGGGGGCCAAGGCCCACGAACCCGACGCCCTCGATCGAGGCGCCGCCGCGTCCCCGCGTCGCCCCGAGCGCGGCCCCCGGGACGACCGCGCCCAGCCTCCCGACGGCCATCACCCCTGGCGTCGCGAGCGCGGCCCGCACCGCCCTCCCCGAGCTCGCCGTCGGGTCGGACCCGCGCTGCCGCGTGCTCGTCGACGGTCACCCCGTCGGACAGACCCCGCTCTTTCACCTTCGACTCCCCGCGGGCAGGCACAACATCACCTGCGAGCGCGCGGCCGGCTCGGTGACCCGCGCGGTCGACATCGCCCCCGGCGCCCCCAACGTCCGGGTCTTCTTCGACGAGCACTGACCGTCGCCGCGGGCGCACCGCGCGGCTGGTAATCAGCCCCGAGCTCGGGCACCCTCCCGCCGCCGCGTCGCGCCCAACAGCCGCGCGCAGGAGGAGTCCCGATGTCCCATCACCACCCGTGCTCCGAATCCGCCTATGAGTCCGTCGCGTTCACCGTCGAGGCCCTCGCCGCGCGCGCTGACGACGCCGAGCTCACGCGCCTCGCCGACCGCGTGCGGGGCGTCCTCACCGACTGGGAGAACCTCGACGCTACCCGCCGCTCGCTGCGCCGCGCGGCGATCCAGGCGAGCGCCCACGTCCACGTCGCCGACGCCACGCTCGACGCCGCCATCGCGGCCTTCGCGCGCGACCTCGTCGCGGTCGCGGGCAAAGACGGCGCCCTCTACCAGCGCTTCTTCCCGGAGTCCCACGAGGAGATCATCGCCATGGGCCTGGAGTCCGAGCTCCCGGTCGTGACCCTCGTGCTCGCGCTGCTCGACGCCTCCACCGACCTCCCGGCGCAGCTCTCCGGGCACACCGACACCCTCCGCGCGGGCCTGCGCCTCGGCAACGGCGCGCTCGCCAACCGCGCCGACGCGATGGCCGAGCTCGGGCGCCACGGGGCGCGGCAGGAGTCCTGGGGCGAGACCTCCCTGGCCAGCCAGCTGAGCGTGCGGCGCTCGCTCGAGAAGCTGGCCGCGGCGCGCGCGCTGCCGCCGTCCTGGGTCTCGGCGTTCTTCGGCTGACGGGCATCGGAGGGGGGACGGCGATGGCACTGCGAGTGATCACCCTGCGCCGCGCGCGGATGCTCTCGCCGAAGGTGCGCGAGCTCACCTTCGACCCCGGCGAGGGCTTCGCGTTCAGGCCTGGTCAGTGGGTCTCGCTGAAGTTCTCGCAGGCGGGCTCCGACGATCCCCTCGCGCGCTCGTACTCCATCGCGTCCGCGCCGCGGGCCGACGGCACCATCGACGTCGCGGTGACCCGGGTCGACGGCGGCCCCGCGAGCACCCTCCTCCACCGCATGGCCGTCGGCGAGACCCTGGAGGCCGCCGATCCGATGGGCTTCTTCACCCTCCCCCCGCGGCTCGATCGCCCGCTGCTCCTCGTGGGCACGGGCACCGGGGTCGCGCCGCTGCGGGCGATGATCGAGTCGCTCGACGGCGCGCCCGACGCCCCGCCCGTCACGCTGCTCTTCGGCGTTCGCCACCGTGAAGACCTTCTCTACGGCGACGAGTTCGCGGCGCTCGCCGCGCGCGACCCGCGCTTCCGCTTCGAGCCCACGCTCTCGCGCCCGGACCCCGGCTGGCCCGGTCGATCGGGCTACGTCCAGCATCACCTGCCCGCGATGCTCTCCGACGCCCCGGAGGCCGAGGTATACGTCTGCGGGCTCAACGCGATGGTGCGCGACGCCCGCAAGGTGCTGCGCGACACCCTCGGCCTGCCCCGCGACCGCGTGCACTCCGAGCGCTTCGACTGACACCGTGCGCCCTCTCGCGTCGACCGCGCTGCTGCTCGCGCTCCTCCCCGCGTGTCCCCGGCGGGGCGATCCCCCGCTCCCGCTGCCCGACGGCAGCGCCTCGTCGCGACCGGTCTCCGTCGACGATCCCCGTGACGCCGGCGCCGATGCCCCGGCTGCCGCAGGGGATGTCCCGGTCGACCGGCCCGCGGTGGTCATCCGAGGGCCGTGGCAGCGGCTGCCCTTCGCGCGCTGGACCGACCCCGCGCAGCTCGGCCGCTGGGACGACGCCCCGGACCTCGACGGCGACGACCGGCCCGACGAGGTGTTCGCGATGGACGCGCGCCTCGTCACCTGCGAGGTCGCACACCGGGACATCCCCTGCCCCGCCGCGGTCGACGACGACGGCGGGGGCGACGCCGACGACGGCCCCGCCCGGCTCGCGCTCATCGCCCGCTTCAGCGCCGACGTCGACCCCGCCGGGACCACCGGGCGCCTCTTCGGCGTGCAGCGCGTGTGGCGCTCCCGGAGCCTGCCCACCTCGCGCATCGACGCCGTCCGATTCGGCGACTTCGGCCGCGGCGTGAGCGTGCGCACCACCCTCCTCGTCGACCACGGCGCGGGCCGCCGCGACACCGTCGACCGCGTCGACCTCTACCTCGGCGCCGGGCTAGACCGCCTCGCGGGCACCGTCGTGCACCACTGCCTCCGCACCCTCGAGGGGCCACTCGAGCGCGACGGGGCCATCGCCGTGACGCTGCCCTCGGAGACCCCGACGCTCTGGCGCTTCGCCTCGGCGCATCCCTTCTCCGCCTGCGAGACCGACGCCGTCGCCCTCGACGCCGCGCTCGGCCGCACCGTCGCGCGGGGCGTGCGGGTGCTCGATCTCCGCGCCTCCGCCATCGAGACCCACCGGGAGCTGCGCCTCGCCGTCGTCGAGGGCCGCGCCCGGGTGATCGAGCGGGGGCCGCGGGGCAGCGACGCGGGCTTCGAGGGCGATCCCCTCGTGCTCGGCGGGGTGCATGTGCTGGCCGTCGCACGGCGCTGCGACTCCGATCTGGTGCGCTACCAGCACGAGAGCAAGTCGTGCGTCGTGCGGGTCGCTCGCCCGCGCGGCGAAGGTCGCTGTGACCCGGCGCTGAGCCCGGTCGCGAGCTTCGACGACGCCCATCCGGTCGCGCTCGTGCCCGGCGCCGACCCTGCGATGCCCGCGCTCATCCTCCACCGGGCGGGCGCCCTCGTCTCGGTGCAGCTCCCCACGCGCTGCGGGGTCGGTCACCACAGCGTCGACGCGCCCCCCTTCCGCGGGGCGATTCCCGCGGGGACTCCCGTCTCCACCGACGGCTCCCTCGTGCTCTTCGCCGAGGGGCGCGACCTCTGGCTCGCCCGCGTGGGCGACCCCCGCCCCGCCCTGGTCAACGTCCCAGGGGACGGCCTGCCGCGGGGGACGCTGCGCGCGGTCGCGTTCCTCGATGCGCGCCAGGTGGCGGTGGTCATCGCGCGCTCGCTCTTCGAGTTCACCCTCGACGTGCCCGCGCCGATGGACGGCGTACCAGAGACGCTGCGGGTAGGTGCCGCCGAGCTTCACCGCGCGGTGCGACTGGCTCGCTGACTCCCCGCGGCGCCACCCCCCCCTTTCCCCGCGGCGTTGCCACCGCTCTGCTACCGCGCTGGCGGCGATGCTCTGCCACTCGTCCTCCCTGGACGAGTCTCCCCGCGTCGGCCACACGGCCATCTGGACGGGCACCCAGATGCTCGTCTGGGGCGGCCAGCGCACCACCTCCCTGGCCGACGGCGCGGTGCTCACGCCCTGAGCGTCCCCTCGCCCTGCCCCGGGGACCCGCTGCGGTCCCGGGATCCCTCCCCGCTGATCTCCTACCGCGTCGTGCACGCCCCGCGCTGAACCGCGTCGGCCAGCGCCGCCTGCCACGCCGCGAGGTCGTCCGGCAGCGGCGCCTCGATCACGAGCGCCGCGCCCGTGTCGGCTACCAGCGCGATGTGCGCCGCGTGCAGCGAGAGCCGCCCGAGAGCCACCGCGTCGCCGGTCTTACCGAGGTCGGTATCCATCACCCGCTCGGCGCGTCCGTACGTGGGGTCGACCACCAGCGGCGCGTCGACCGAGCGCAGGTGCCCCCTGATCTGGTGCTGGCGCCCGGTCTCGGGCGACGCCTCGATCTCGCTCACCGTGCCGCAGGCCAGCCCCTCCCAGCGGCGCAGCACGCGGTAGCGGGTGCGCGAGGGCAGCGCCCCCTCCTCGCCGGGCGCCGCGGGGCGCATCTTGCCCTTGCGGGCGGGGTGCAGCGCGGCGTCGATGACACCCTCGTCGGAGGGCATCGCGCCGCGGGTCCACGCCAGGTAGCGCTTCTGTACCCGGCGCCCCTCGAAGAGCCCGTTGAGCCGACGGTGCTCGGCCGCCGTGCGCGCGAAGAGCACCACCCCGCTGGTGTCGCGGTCGAGCCGGTGCACCACCCAGAGCTTCTCGCCCCGGAGGACCTCGAGCGCCGCCTGGAGGCACGGTGCCTCCTCGCCCCCGCGCGCCGGGATCACCACCACGCCCGCGGGCTTCGACACGGCGATCATCGAGGCGTCTTCGTAGAGCAATGGGGCGTTCACGCGCGGCACCCTACACCCGCCCCCGCCTTGCGCCGGGCACTGAACATTTGTACGGTTCACCTATTATGGACCTTCGATCCAACGCCCCCATGGATCCGACCAGCCTGGCGGTGCGAGACCCGCAGCCGATGGAGTTCACCGACGTGCAGCGGCGGCTCATCCGCGATGCCTACGCCAACGGGGCGAGCGACGAGGAGTTCGCCGTCCTGATGGAGATCGCCCGCGCGCGGCGGCTCAACCCCCTGTTGCGACAGATCCATTTCGTGAGCCGCTGGGACAGCGAGAA
>CAIOSS010000932.1 GCA_903860995.1 uncultured delta proteobacterium
CGCAGGCGCCCGAGGCCATCCTGCGGGCGCTGCCGGCGGTGGTCACGGGCGCGACGCCCAACGACTTCGGCCCCTCGGTCGACGGCCGGGTGCTGTCGCGCGCCGTGCTGGAGACCGTCGCCGCAGGCACGCACCTCCGCGTCCCGGTGATCGTCGGCACCAACGCCGACGAGGCCGCGCGCATGGCGCCCGCCGCGGTGGTGACCGAGGCGCAGTACCTGGCCGGCGCCCGCTCCTACCTGGCGCAGTACGGCCTCCCCGCGGCGCAGGTCGACGCCGTGCTCGCGCTCTAACCCCGCCGCGGGCTTCCCGACGCCGCGGGCCGCCCTCGCGGCGCTCATCACCGACACCCGCTGGACCTTCCCCCGCCCGCGCCATCGCCCGCACCTTCCGCGGCGCGCAGACCGAGGGGGTGTACCGGTACTTCTTCACCAAGAGCCTCGACCCGACCCGGGCCCCGCTCGCGGCGCGCGACGGCGCCTACCACGGGCTGGAGCTGTTCTGTGTGTTCGGCTCGCTGAACGTGGCGGGCTACCGGCCCTCGGCCGCGGACCTCGCGCTCTCCGAGGCCCTCCAAGGGTACTGGCTGCGCTTCGCCGCGACCGGCGACCCCAACGGCGGCGGCGCGCCCGCGTGGCCCGCGTACGACGCCGTCACCGACCCGCACCTGGTGCTCGACACCACCGTCGCCGCGGCCAACGGCGTGCGCGCCGGGCGCTGCGACGCCATCGCGGCCGCGCTGCGATAGGACCGCTCCGCGTCGATGAGGGCGGCGCGGCGCGGGCTTCTTCTTCGACGGCGCGGCGGGCTCGACCCCGGCGAGCTTCTTACCCGATCAGGTATCAGTCCGCGGCGTGGCCGTCGTCGCCCGCGGGCCCGCCGCGCTCGACGCGCGCCTCGTCGCGCTCGCGGCGCGACGGGTTGACCCGCACCAGGCCATGGTCGCCGTCGACCAGCGCCACGTCGCCGTCGCTCGCCCAGTTGTAGATCCCCGCGGCCTCGCACACCGTCGGCACGCCGATGAGCTCGACGATGGCGCGCACCCGCCCCGCGCCCACCGGACCCGAGAGCACCAGCGCCGCCGGGTGCGCCCGCGACGCCAGCAGCAGGTCGAACACCGTCACCGTCTCGGCCACCCACACGGCGCCCTTCGGCACCCCCGGCGTCGCCTCGTGCGCGAGCAGCGCCCGCAGCGCGTCGCAGAGCTCGGACATCTCCATCGCCCGCTCGGTGATGAGCGGCACGTCGGTGATGCGCGCCGCCCGCGTCGCCTCGCGCGCCACCTGCGCCAGCGCCTGCCCGAGGCCGCGGCCCTTCGCGAGCTCCAGCGTGCGCTCGCGCAGCCGGCCGTCGTCGAGGATGCTGCGCGAGAGCACCAGGAAGCCCGCGTCGATGCCCCGCCGCTCGGCCGCGCGGGCGTGCGAGTCGAGCGTCGCGTCGCAGGCGTGGAGGGCGCGCTCGAAGGCCTTGGCGTGGTCGCGCGCGCTGGCCTTCGCGTCGGCCGGCTGCGAGCGCGTCGAGGGGCGCTGCACGGCCGACAGGATGCCCAGCGCGCGGCCCGGCACCGCCGATCGACCCGGGACGGTCACCCGGCGGGTGCCGGCGGCGCGGGCGGGCGCCGGGCCGCTCGCGACGATGCGGGCGCGCTCGAGCAGCGGGGCGATCGCCCCGGCGAGGGCCATGAGCAGCGCGACGTCGTCGCCCGAGTAGGCGTCGCTGCGGCGCTGCACCACGAGCGCCCCGGCGGCGCCGTTGGGCCCCGGGACGGGCACGGCGAGGACGGCCGGGAAGCGCTCCTCGCCGAGCATGGTGAACGCACGGAAGCGGGCGTGGTCGGGCGCGATGTCGGCGGACACCGGGCGCAGGCACTCGACGGCCATGCCGACGAGCCCCTCGCCGACGCCGAGGCGCACCTCGCCGAGGGCGCTGGAGGCGAAGCCCACGTTGCCGCGCATCACCAGCCCGTCGCCCTCGCGGAGGTAGAGCGAGCACACCTCGCTGCGAAACACCGACACCACGCGCCGCGGCACCTCGTCGAGGAGGTCGGTGATGGGGCGGGCGCGGGCGAGCACGTGCACGAGGTCGACGACCGCGTCGAGGCGCTCGACGCCGCGGCCATGGATCGTGGGCGTGACGCCCGAGGCGATGGCGTCGCGGGGAGCTTCGGAGGACGGAGGATCGGTGGACATCGCTGCGCGCGCAGCGAAGCACGGGCGACGGCGCCGGGGCAATGGCGGGCATCGGGGGGGTGGGAGAAGCGTCGACTCAGGGCGGTGGTCGAGTGGGATTGGTACGCGAGCCCCCAACTCGTCAGGCCACCGCTCTAACGCCTATGGGGGGTCAGCGCGCGCCCTGGAGCAGCCGACGGAGCTGCTGACGGCGGTCGGGATCGGTGCTCTCGCGGATGGCCTGCGCGATCTCCCGCGCGGCCTCCTCCGGGGCGCCGAGGATGGCCAGCGCCTCGGCCCGGCGGACGTGCAGCTCCGCCGCGGGCTGCCCCGCCGCGCGCGTGATGTCGAGCGCCTCGGTGTAGCGCGTCCAGGCCCGCGACCCGTCGCGGCGGCGGTTGGCCAGCTCGCCGAGGGCCACCAGCGCGCGGAAGCGCTCGGACACGTGCGGCTGTAGCGCCAGGGCCTCGGTGAGGTCGACCTCGGCGCCGCCCGGGTCGCGTCCCCGACGGCGCAGCGCCGCCCGCTGGATGTACAGCCGCGCGAGGCGCGTGCGGTGCAGCACGTCCGTGGGCACCAGGCCCGCGGCCAGCTCGCCCTCGGTGATCGCCCGGTCGATCACCCCCGCCCGCTCGGCCAGGACCATCGCCCGAAGGTGGGCCCCCGCCTCGCGCGCGGGCTCGCTCTCGTCCAGCAGCCGGAGCCAGGTGCCGCCCGGCGAGGCGTCGCGCACGAGGCCCGCGAGGGGGAGGTCGTGCACCCGGGCGAAGCGCGCGAAGACCTCCGCCGTGGCGTCGCGGTAGAGCAGCGTCTGGGCGCGAAACTCCAGCACCAGGGCCCGCGCGGAGTGCACCTCGGCCCCGTCGCCCACCGCCGCCACGCCGCGCGGACCCGCCAGGAAGCGCGCCATCCACGCCGCGCGCCCGACGATGCCCGCGCGCTCGGCCCGCGCCCTCGCCTCCGGGGCCTCCACCCGCGCGAAGAACGCGTCGAGGTCGAGCTGGTAGGGGTCGAGCGCGCCCACGAGGAGGTAGTCCTGCCCGGGGCTCACCTCCACCAGCGCGCTGCGCGGAAACACCCGGCGGAAGGTCTCCACCACCGAGGCCACGGTCTCGCCGTTCGTGCTGTACGCGTGAAACCACGCGCCCATCACCCCCCCCGGCCGCAGCCGACCCCTCGCCGCCCGGAAGAACTCCTCCGTGAAGAGCTCGCTCATCCCCGCCACCCACGGGTTGGACGGCTCGCTCACGATCGCGTCGTAGGTCTCCGCGCTGCCCCGCAGCCACTGCGCCGCGTCGGCCGCCCGCGCCCGCACCCGCGGGTCGTACATCACCCGGTGGTTGCTGCGCGCGAAGTCTCCCCGCGCGGCGATGAGCACCTCGGGCAGCAGCTCCAGCACCGTCACCGCGCGCACCCCCGGCACGCTGCGCACCGCGTCGGCGGTCATCCCGCTGCCGAGGCCCACCACCAGCGCCGTCCCCACGTTGCGCGCCATCGCCGTCGGCACCAGGCCCACCACCGTCTGCGTCGTGGCGTCGCCCTCGCTCGTCGCGTCGACCTTGCCGTCGATCTGCAACAACACCCCGCCGGTGTCGTCGGCGCGCACCGCCACCGTGGCCTCGCGCCCGTCGCGGCGCCAGCGCACCCGGCCGAGCTCGAGGTTCTCGTCGCCCGCGTAGAGGAAGGGCCCCGTGAGCAGCGCCCCGGGGTTGGCCCGCGCGTCGCGCATCGTCGGGACGATGCCGCCCACCGTCACCGCCGCCCACGCGAGCTCGCGCCACCACGAGCGCCGCGCCACCAAAGCGCCCGCCAGCAGCATCGCCAGCGCGGAGAACACCAGCGTCCCCTCCAGGCGCAGCAGCGGGAGCGCCCCGAAGGACACCGCCCAGGCCCCGACGCCGTTGCCCACGCTGGTGGCCAGCAGCACCGCCCCGTTGGCCTGCGCGGGCGAGCGCCCCTGCGCCTCCAGCGCCCGCGCGCCCTGCGCCAGCGCCGCGCCCACGAAGGCCACCAGCGGGAGCGTCGCGGCCAGCACGCACACGATCGCCGCCGACCAGAGCGTGAAGGGCGACGGCGCCCCGCCCGCGAGCAGGCGCATGGACATCCGCGGCAGCGCGAGGGCCACCGGCAGCGCGAGCATGGCCCCGACCGCGCCGAGGCGGCACAGCGTCGAGAGGTCTGCGGGGGCGGGGTCGCGGGGGTGCCGGGCGATCCATGCGCCGGCGGCGGCCTCGCCGATGGAGAGCGAGAGCACGTGGGCCGCGAGCGCGACGGTGAGCGCGAAGGCGCTCGGTCCGAAGGCGAGAATACCCAGTCGGGTAAGGGTGAGCTGCCACGCGGTGGAGGCGAGGCCGACGAGCGCGAGGC
>CAIOSS010000933.1 GCA_903860995.1 uncultured delta proteobacterium
ATCATCGAGGACGGCGCCTTCGTCGGGTCGAGGGTCATCGTCGTGGAGGGCGTACACGTCGAGCAGGAGGCGGTGCTGGGCGCCGGGGTCGTGCTCACGTCGAGCACGGCCATCGTCGACGTCACGGGAGACTCCCCCATCGAGTGGAAGGGGCGCATTCCGGCGCGTAGCGTGGTGATCCCCGGCATGCGTCCGAAGCGCTTCCCCGCGGGGGAGTACAACGTCCCGTGCGCGCTCATCATCGGGCGGCGGTCGGAGAGCACCGATCGCAAGACCTCCCTGGAGCGAGCCCTTCGCGACCACGAGGTGTCGGTGTGAGCATCACCCCGGTTGAACAGCACCTCCTCGATCTGTGCGCGATCCCGTCGCTGACCGGCGACGAGGGCGCCATCTGCGATCGGGTGGAGGCGCAGCTCCGCGCGCTGCTCGGTGACGACGCAGTCGCTCGCGATGGTCACAGCCTGGTGGTGACCCCGCGGGTGGAGTCCAGCGGTCCGTCGGTGGTGCTGGCAGGGCACTTCGACGTGGTGAAGACCGAGCACGACGGCCCGACCCGGGTCGAGGGCGACCGCATCTACGGCGCGGGGGCGGCGGACATGAAGTCGGGCCTCGCGGTGATGCTCTGCCTGCTCGAAGACCTGGCGCGCGGGGCGGCGCCGAAGGGACGACCGACCTTCGTGTTCTATGAGCGCGAAGAGGGGCCCTTCCTCGAGAACCGCCTGGGAGACCTGCTGGAGCGCTTCCCGGCGTTGAAGTCCGCAGCGCTCGCGGTGTGCCTTGAGCCGAGCTCCAACCAGCTCCAGCTGGGGTGCATGGGCAGCCTGCACGCGCGCGTCCACTTTCATGGGCGCACTTCCCACAGCGCCCGCCCCTGGCAGGGCGAGAACGCCATCCACAAGTCGGGAGCGTTCCTCTCGCGGCTGGGCGGGCTGGCGCCGCGAGACGTGACCATCGAGGGGATGCTCTACCGGGAGGTCATCTCCGCGACGCTCGCCGAGGGCGGCCGCGGTCGCAACATCGTTCCCGATCGTTTCAGTCTCAACGTCAACCACCGCTTCGCGCCCGGGCGCACGCCCGACGACGCCCTCTCCGACCTCGAGGCGCTGGTGCAGGGAGAGGCCGAAATCGAGGTGTTCGACCGATCGCCCTCAGCCCCGCCGTTCCGGGAGAACCCGCTGGTGAAGAGCCTCATTGACGAGGGCGTCGAGGGCGTCGAGTCCAAGCAGGCGTGGACCGACGTGGCCCGCTTCGCGAGCGTGGGCGTCGCCGCGGTCAACCTCGGCCCTGGCACCCAGTCCCAGGCGCACCAGCGAAACGAGTGGACCGAGCGCGCGTCCCTCGAACGTGGGCTCGCCTACTTCCGTCGTTGGCTCCTGGGCCTCGCTTGATCAGGTCCCCCCACCGCGAGCTCGTCCTCCATTGAGGCGCTCCGCCCGGCTCGCGCTGTCGCTCGGGCTCAGCGCACCGTTGGCGGCGTGGGCGCAGCCGGCCGCGTCACCGGCGACGTCCGCGGGCAACACCGGCCTCGCGGTGCGACCCGGCCTGGAGGTCTTCGCCCAGTACGGGGTGCGGTCGACCGCCGTCGCGGGTGCCCCGACGACGTGGTCCCACGCCTTCGATGCGCCGCGGGTGCACGCCGCTTTTCAGCAGCGCGACGACCGGCTCGACGGCAACCAGATCCACTCGGCGCTCGGTACCGTGGGATATCGGGTCATCGACCCGTTGGAGGTCTTCGCGGCGGTGGGACGAACGGCGCCCGGCGCCGCTGCTGCGGCGGCTGAAACCGGCAGCGATCAATGGGAGTTTCGTGTCGTGAGTCGCGGTGTGTACTGACAAGGATGAACGTGAGACTGACAGGGCATTGGGTCGCACTGGTGGGCCTTGTTTGGATGTGACGACACGACCCCCGCGGTCACCGATGTGCCTGTAGTCCTCAAGGATATTCCGGCGGATGCCGTCGCAGACGTGGGCAATCGGGGTGATGTGGGCAATCCGATCGATGTGCCGATGACGGTGGACGTGCCCTCCGGCGGACGGGTGGTGATCAATGAGGTTCAGGCTGCCGGCGACGACTGGGTCGAACTCACCAACGTCGGCGGTGCGCCGGTCGATCTGGGCGGCCTCGTCCTGGCGGACTCCGACACCTCCGCCGACGGTGGCGCGCCGCGGCTTACCGACGGGCTCACCTTCCCGGTCGGCACCTCCCTAGCGCCAGGGCAATACCTCCTGGTGGTCGCCGACCTCTCCGACGCCGGCACGGGGCAGCAGATGACCTGCCTCGGCGATGGAGGTCCGACGAGCTGCTACCACGCCGGTTTCGGCATCAGCGCACTGCGTGGGGAGCGGATCTACCTGATCGGGGCGGGCGGCGCCGAGGTGGCGACCGCGGACTACCCCCCCCCAACGCCGTCGCGGCGGGGCGCACCTGGGGACGACTCCCGGACGGCACTGGCGCCTTTGCGTCCACCGCGCCGACCCCGGGTGCGCGCAACACGGCGGCGTGATTGCCCGCTCCGCCGCGCGCTGTTAGAGGGAGCGCGTGCCCCTAGCAAGCCATGACATCCAGCGAGACCCGGTTGGTTCCTACCTCGAAGAGTGGGAGGCCCTGCTCGCCACCTGGGGTGAGCGCCCCTTTCGGGCGAAGCAGGTGTTCCGCTGGATCCACACCCGGTCGGTCGCCGACCCTGCGGGGATGACCGACATCGCGAAGACGCTTCGCGAGAAGCTCACGGGCGCAACGCTGCATATGCCCGTTGCCATCGAGCGCCTGCACCGCGCCGCCGACGACACCCGCAAGGTGCTCGTAGGCTTCCCCGACACGCCCGGCAGCGGGACCGTCGAGACGGTCCTGATCCCCCCGATGCCCGACGATGACTCCGACGACGAGGCCGACGACGAGCCCGACCCTTCGATGCCCCGCGTGGCCGCCCGCCGGGTCACCCAGTGCATCTCGACGCAGGTCGGCTGCGCGATGGGATGCGTGTTCTGCGCGTCGGGCGTGGCGGGCCTGAAGCGACACCTCACGGCGGGCGAGATCGTGGGGCAGGTGCTGCTCGGGCGCACGCTCCTCGACGAGGGCGAGGCGATCCGCAACGTCGTGCTGATGGGCATGGGTGAGCCGCTGCACAACTACGACGCCGTGGCGCGCGCGCTGCGACTGCTCACCCACCGCGACGGGCTCGACCTCTCCACGCGGCGGGTGACCGTGAGCACCTCCGGGCTGGTCCCGGAAATCGACCGGCTGGGGCAGGATTTCCGGGGCGAGGTGGCCTTGGCGATCTCGCTCCACGCGCCGACCGACGAGCTCCGCTCCTCGCTGATGCCCATCAACCGCCGCTACCCACTCGCTGAGCTCATGCCTGCGCTGCGCCGGTATCCCCTCGCGCGCCGCCGCCGCATCACGGTGGAGTACACGCTCATCCGTGGGGTCAACGACCAGGCTGCGCACGCGCGCGCGCTGTCGAAGCTGCTCCGCGGGCTCTCGGTGAAGGTGAACCTCATCCCGCTCAACCCGGTGGACGGCGTCCCCTACGCAGCGCCGGTGCGCGACGACGTGCTGTCATTCCAGACACGCCTGCGCGAGGACGGGTACAGCGTGTTCATCCGGAAGACCCGCGGCGACGACATCGACGCTGCCTGCGGCCAGCTGGCGCTCCACGGTGCGAAGCCGGTGAAGCGGACGCTTCCGGTCTTCGGAGGGGCCCGCGACGCGTGAACGAGCGCGAGCCGCCGACCGACGACCGACGGGCGCGATCGCTGCTCGCGGCGCTCACGGTGCTCCTCGGGGCCGTGTTGTTGCTCGCCGAGTTCGCGCCCGGCGCGACGGCGGTGCTGCCGTACTCGGAGTTCCGGACCCGGGTCCAGGCGGGGCGGGTCTCCTCCGTAGTGATCGGCGACCGGATGATCCGCGGGCGCTACCGGCGACCGGCCACGGCCGCGCCGCCGCGACCGCGTTCGCCGATGGACTTCGAGGTGGTCCGCGTCGCCGACCCGCAGCTGATCCCGATGCTGGCGGAGAAGGGGGTTGCCTTCGAGGGCACCGCCGACGCCCGGTGGCTGTCCTGGTCGCTCACGGCTGGCCTGATGCTGCTCGCGATGCTCCTGCTGGGGCGTTGGCTGCTTCAGCGGGTGCAGGGGCCCACCGGGGGCGTGCTGTCCTTTGGAAAGAGCCGCGGGAGGGTGGCGGGCGAGAAGGAAGTCACGGTCCGCTTCGACGACGTCGCCGGGGTCGACGAGGCCAAGCGTGAGCTTCTCGAGGTCGTGGAGTTCCTACGCGACGCCGAGCGCTTCAAGCGGGTGGGCGCGCGCATCCCCCGCGGCGTGCTGCTGGTTGGCCCTCCCGGCACCGGCAAGACGCTGCTCGCGAAGGCGGTGGCGGGCGAGGCGCGGGTGCCGTTCATCTCCCTCAGCGGCAGCGAGTTCGTCGAGATGTTCGTTGGCGTCGGCGCGGCCCGGGTGCGCGACCTCTTCGAGGGAGCCCAGGCGCAGGCGCCGTGCATCGTATTCATCGATGAACTCGACGCCCTCGGGCGCAGCCGCGGCGGCAGCGGGATGGGGTCCAACGAGGAGCGCGAGCAGACGCTCAACCAGCTCCTGGTGGAGATGGATGGCTTCGCGACCAACAACGGCGTGATCGTGCTGGCGGCGACCAATCGGCCCGAGATCCTCGATGCGGCGCTACTTCGGCCAGGGCGCTTCGATCGACAGGTCCTGGTCGACCGCCCCGATCGGTCAGGGCGACTGGCGATCCTGAAGGTGCACGCCCGGACGGTGTCGCTGGCGCCTGACGTCGACATGGAGACCATCGCGCTCGAGACCACGGGCTACGCGGGCGCCGACCTCGCCAATCTCATCAACGAGGGCGCGCTCCTGGCCGCTCGCCGCGGAGCCTCCGCGGCGACGGGCGCCGACCTCCAGGAGGCGATGGAGAGGGTGGCCGCGGGGTTGGAGCGCCGCTCGCGGGTGCTGTCGCCGGACGAGCGTCGACGCGTCGCGTACCACGAGCTCGGCCACGCACTGGTGGGCGAGGTGCTGGGCGGCGCGTCGCGGGTGACGAAGGTCTCCATCGTGCCGCGCGGGCTCGGGGCGCTCGGGTACACATTGAAGCGCCCCACCGAGGATCGATACCTCATGACGGAGAGCGAACTCCGCGCCCAGCTGGCCACGCTCCTGGGCGGGCGGGTGGCGGAGGCGTTGTTCCTCGGGGAGGTGTCGACCGGCGCGGCGAGCGACCTGTCGCAGGCGACGGAGATGGCGCGGGCGATGGTGGTCGAGTTCGGGATGTCCCAGAGGCTCGGCGCCCTGTCCCTCGGTCGTGGCCGCCAGATCGGCGACTGGGGTCTCCTGATGGAGAACGGCGGTAGATCCGAGCATGGCGGCGAGCTGGCCGACCTCGTGGACACCGAGATCCGGTTGGTGGTGTCGACGGCGGAGAGCGTCGCGCGCAAGGTGCTGGAAGACCGCGGTCCCGCGGTCCACTCCATTGCCGCGACGCTGCTGGAGCGGGAGCACCTCGATGGTGGTGAACTGCGAACGTTGTTGGAAGAGGCGATGCGAGGAGACGTGGCGAGATGATGACGCGCGCGGGTCGATGCAGGTTGTTCTGCCTGGTGGGATTCACCCTGCTGATGGGGTGTGGTCGCACGGAGCTCGAGGGCGAATCGCCCGACCGGGGCGATGGCGCGCTCGAGGAGCGCCCGCTGCCCGACGTGGCGACGTCCGATCGTCTGGACGCGAGCCGCGTGGACGCCCCGATCGACCCGCGTGACGCCGCTGACGTGGCAGACGTCGAGGATGTGAAAGATGCAGAAGACGTCCAGGACGTGCCGGACGCGGAGGACATCGAAGACGTCGAAGATGTGCGCGACGTTCCCGACCGCCCTGACGGGACCGACGCCGGTTGCTTCGACTGCGCCCCGGGCGACCGTTGTTGCGGTGGCGCCTGCATCGACGTCGCCGGCGATCGCGAGAACTGCGGCGGCTGCGGCATGGCGTGCGCGGCAGGGGACGTGTGCGTGGCCGGTGGGTGTCGGCGGGCGAGCGCGTGCGGTCCCGGCGGGCTGTGCGCGCGCGGCCAGCTGTGCTGCAGCGAGAGGTGCATCGACGTAATCAGCGATCGCGCCAATTGTGGTGCGTGTGGGCTGGCGTGTCGCGACACGCAACGGTGCACCTCCGGTCGCTGTGAGGCGGTCGGTTGCGGCCGGGGTCCGGCTTGCGCGGTGGGTGCGTCGTGCTGCGGAGACAGCTGCGTCGATGTCCGATCTGATGTCGCGAACTGCGGCGCCTGCGGCATCCCGTGCCGCCCTGGGCAGGAGTGCTCGTCCGGGCGCTGCGTCATGCCGACGATCGGTTGTGGCGGTGGGCCGGCGTGTGATCCAGGGCTCCAGTGTTGCGGTGTCTTCTGCGTCGATGTGAGTGGCGACCTCAGCAACTGCGGTGCTTGCGGTCGGGCGTGCGTCGCCCCGCCGGGAAGGATGATCGTGTGTCGCGCGAACGCGTGCGTGATCGGCGCCTGCCTCCCCGGGTCTGCCGACTGCAACGGTCAGGCGGGCGACGGTTGTGAAGTCAACACCGCGTCGGACGCGTCGAACTGCGGTCGCTGCGGCGCGCCGTGCATGGCCGGTGCGGCATGCAACGACGGTGTGTGCGGGCGACCGAGCACTGGTGGCGACGGGGCGTTCAACCCGCGGGTGAACCCCACGTACCTCAGCCCCGGGGTGCACAACTTCACGACCATCAACGTGCCAGCAGGCGTGGTGGTGTTCGTGGCGGGTGGGGGTGCAGACAACGGAACGCTCGACCTGCGTGCGACCAGCGACGTGGTGATTGATGGCACGGTCGATGTGTCTGGTGGCCCGGGCAGCCAGTCTACGATCACATCGCGCAGCACGCGGGAGGGCAGAGCGGGCGCAGGCGGTTTCACGGGTGATCCCCGAACCGCGGCGCCCGGGCCCGCGTGTGAGTGGGTCGCAGGGGTGTCCGGGGGCAACGGCCGCGGCACCGCTGGCACGAGCGGAACCTGCGCGGTCGGCACGAACACCGCGTGTATCTCCGACAACCGCACCCGCCTCGTCTTCGCCTCGCCGGCGGCACAGTTTGGCGGCGGTGGTGGGGTCTTCACCGGCTATCGCGCCTATGGGGCGGGCGGCGGGGGGCTGGCGGGGGGCGGCGCAGGGGCGCTCGGTGCGTCCTTTCCGGGCCAGTCGGATTGTTCTGGGGTGACGGCGGGCGGCGGGGCGCCAGTCGGTCGCGGCGGCAGTGCCGGCCCGACCGCGACGTACAACGGTCGGGACGGTGTGCTGGGACAAACGCAATGCCCTGGAACGCGCCCTGACATCCCTGCCTCGTGGGTCGGTGGTGGCGGGGGCGGCAGCATCGGCAGCGAGGCAGCGGGTGACCTCGCAGTCGACCGGACGTTCTACCCGGGTTCCGGGGGCGGCGGCGGGAGTGGCGACTACCTCAATCGACCGGCGTTCGGTGGAACCTCCGGCGGTGGGGGCGGCGGCGGCGCGCTTCGGATCTGGTCGGACACGCGCATCACGATCAACGGGAGGGTGCTCGCGAATGGGGGCGAAGGAGGGGACGCGTACATCGGTACCAACCGTGCGGCTGGCTGCGACCCGCAGCCCGGCGCTGCGGGTGGCGGCGGCTCCGGCGGCGTGATCTTCCTGCGCGCTCCGACCCTCACCGTGACGGCGCGCGGCGAGGTGTCTGCCGCAGGTGGTCCGGGCGGTGCTGGGAGCCTGTATGCAACGGGCGGTTCGGGTGGCGCTGGCGGCGTGGGACGAATCCGCTTGAGCGTGGACACTGCGCGTTGCCGCCTGGATGGGCGCTTCTCGCCGGCGCTGATTGCCGGTTGTGCAGCGACTGCCGACAGCGGCGTTCCCGCTCGGGTGTTTGTAGCTACCTATCCTCGCTGAACCCGGTGTCGGCTGCGCGGACCGAGGGAGGACCACGAGGAGCCTTAATCGGGTCTGGGCCACCTCGGTCGGCGGCGGGTCTACCCTGTCGCCGGTCGCGCCTGCAATCTTGCCGGAGGCCCCCACCCGGACGATGCCGTCAATGGGACATGGTATCGAACCGTTCGGACGTCGGTAATCGCGCGCACGCAGTCGCTAGCTGACTGGCTGCCACGATGCCCATGGCTGACCGGTGAGTTCGTCGTACTTCCACGGAGTCGCTGAACCGCGGTCCTGTCCTCCACGACCCAGACTCGCCAACCCATGAGCGGGACAGAGAAGAATTGGCCGGACCGATTCTCTCACCCCTGCGCGGGAAGGTACTGCATTCGAAAGGCGATTGGAGATGATCGACCGCGAATCTCGCTCCGGGTCGGAGCGTCCACCCTTCAGATGACATCCAGTGTTGGATGACCTGAACAGTGGCGTACGATTGGCGAGTAGGGATCGGGGGGGGCTTAGGAGGCGAGGGCGGCGGGAGGAGGCAGGTCGGTCGCTCTCACCCTGGGGTGAGGTAGCAACTCACTCGAGTTCGTTCACGATGACGATCTGAGCGCCCTGGATCTCGCCAGCGTTCAGCGCGGC
>CAIOSS010000934.1 GCA_903860995.1 uncultured delta proteobacterium
AGGCGCTACCTCCCACCCGCTGCGGGGGAGCGTCCATTCACATCGGGGCGTCCGGCGCCCTTGGAACGCGCTGGAACGCGCTGGAACGTGGGGGCCACCCGTTCGGCTCGCCCTACCACTGGGGGCCGAGCTCCTCCCACGGGGACGGCCTCGAGGGGGTGGAGAGTGACGCAGGTGACTCTGGTGACTCATTCCTCACCAGCCGCTCTACGGGATCTATGTAATTTTCCCCTCCCTCACCCAAATATTCGCCACCCCTCGGATTGGGGTGGCTGGGGATTGAGTCACTGGAGTCACCTGCGTCACTCCTCGCGGCCACCCATCGCACCCCCTGGTTCCCCTTGGTTCCCCCGACCATCGCCCGCAGAGCGCCACCAACGGAGACGACACGCCCTTGGATTCGCCGGAGAACTCCGCCGATCGCGCGCGCATCGGGGGTTCGTCCCGGTGGGCACTGCCCACCCAACTCCCCGATCGCTCCGATGAACTCGGCCCAATCCCCCGGCGCGCTCGCCAACGCAGCCGCGGCCTGGACCGCGGTGCACCCGTAGGGGTTGCCTTCGGCCAGCTGAACCCACCCGGCGACCACCACGCGGAGTGCCTCCGTGGTCGATGAGGCGGACGCCCGCAGCGCCTCGCGGGTGTCTCCAGGATCGACAGCCCCGGACCAGACCAGCGCCCCGCGGATCAGATCCGACCACCCGGAGAAGCCACCCCAGGCGGCCAGTTTCATCGATGGGCGACCCGCGAGGCAGTAGGCGCGAAGCACCGTGAGGGCGGCGACGACGAGCTCGTCGCGAGCCCCGCGGACGTAGGCCACCAGGTCGGCGTGCTTGAACACCACCCGCTCCTCGGGGCGCTCCTCGGGTGACTCCAGCCGTATCCGTAGGAAGCGCCGCGCCCCGTCGCCTTTGATCGCGACGTTGTTGCCGGTGCCGTACCAGACCAGCGCGAGCGGAACCTTGATGGTGATGTTCGTCCCCAGGAGCCGATCGCTCCACTCCCCGGGGGCCGTCAGCGCCGCGTCGAGACTAGTTCCGCCGATCGTCCCGACGATGTTGTCAACGAGCACGCACCGCTCGCCAGCGAACGCCAACGAGGTGATCCGCTTCCGTGCTTCGGCTTCGTCAGCGTCGGGGAGGGGCGCCATCACGGGCAACGGGCGCCCGGTGGCAATCTCCCCGACGATGTTGGCAAGCAGACCCTTTCCCGCGCCGGGGGTGTTCGCGTCGATCAGGAAGAAGGGAACGGCGCCGCCGTAGGCCCATTGGGCCAGCGGAGTCAGGACAGCCGCGAGGGCTCCCGACCGATCCGCAGCCGTGCGGAACGGGAAGTCGATGAACACATCCTCGAGCAGCTCTCGGGCGACTCGCGCATCGTCCATCGACGGGGCGGAAGGCACTGCGGGGAACGCTCGCGTCGGCGCGTAGAGCAGCCCCGTCATGGGGTCGTAGCCGACTGCATCGATGACCGATCCATCGGGCCGCAGCACAGGGCAATCAACGATGGCCTCGAGCGCGCGGATACCTCGCCACTGTCCGCGGGCGGCGACGGCTTGCACTGCGGTCACCGGGACGGTCCCGGCCTTCGGCCCATCGGGCGAGTCCACCACCCACACCGCGACGTTCGCGAGGTACTCCCGCAGTGTCGGGAGCGGGAGCGGAGCGATGCGAGGGGCGCCCGCAGGACGGGTCACACCGCGGAGGGGTGACTGATCCGTCAGGACATACACGAGCGCGCCGCCGCGCTGGTAGACGTCAGGGTGCGAGATCAG
>CAIOSS010000935.1 GCA_903860995.1 uncultured delta proteobacterium
ATCCTCCGGCGGCCGATGACCTCCCCAAAGCGCATCGATCCGCAGACCGCCCGGGTGCTCGGACAGGTCGCCGTGCAGGCGCTCTCGGGCATCCTCGGAGACACTGGGCAGTGGTCGACGGCCAAGTCTGCCGCGCGCGCCACGGTCACCCGCGACCCCATCGACTCGGTGCTCGCCACGGTCACCGGCGCGACGATGCTGTTCTACCTCGCCGAGCGGAAGGTGAACCCCAAGGTGAAGACCCCGGCCGACGCCCTGGTGTTCATCACCACGTGCCTCTCCGTGGGCTACTCCGACATCTTCGCGCGCACCGCCGCGGGCAAGTCCATCGCGTCGGCGGTCATGACCATCGGCCCCTCGATGACCACGCAGCTCTTCGCGCCCCCCGCGGCCGCGGCGGCCCCTGGCAGCGACCCTGCCCTCCAGGAGATCGCCGACCTCCAGCGGCAGATCCTCGCGCGGCTCGACTCGCTGGTCGCCGCCGCGCAGAAGCCGACCCCCGCTTGAGATCGTAGGGGGACCGCCGCGTGCTGCTCCGAGGACGCCGTTCGCCCGATCAGACCGAGGTGCGCCGCGACCTCGCGCTGGTGCTTCGCCGCGCCGTGGTGGGCGGGTCCTTCGCCGCCGCCTCCGGGGCGCTCGCCTTCGCCGTGGGCGGCTGGGCCTGGGCCCTCGCCGGCATCCTGGCCATCCCGGCGGCCTTTACCCTGGCGTCCATCCGTCGGCCCTTCGTGGCGCCGTGCCCGGGCTGCGGCTCGCTCCTCGGGGCCGCGCTGGTGCAGCTCCCCGACGAGCCCGTGCTCGGCCCGCTCGTGCGCGACCTGCGCTGCGCCGCGTGCGGCATCTACGTCGACGCGTCGAGCGGCGTGGTGCGCGAGGTGCCCTTCCGCCGGACGCTGGAGTCCCCGGGCTTCGAGTGCGGCCTCGCGGCCGACGAGCTCGGCAGACTGGCCTGGGGCGACACCTGCGTGCGCTGCGGTCACCCGGCGACCCGCGCGCTGCGCCTGTCGGCCCGCGAGGCCGGGGTGCTGTCGGGCACCGAGGCGACCCTCGACGCGCCGGTCGACGGGGCGGGCCCCGGCTACTGCGCGGAGCACGGGGCGGGCGACGACCCCATCGCGCGGGGGCTGATGGTGGCCCGCACCCCCGGCCGGGTGACGGTGCAGATGTCCCTCTACGCGGCGTACCGGGCCTTCCTCGACGCCAACCGCGACCGGCTGGACGTCGCCGTCCGGAGCGGGGCCTTGCATGATCCGCCGCCAGTCGGAGATTGATCGGCCCGCGGTAGCGCGCTGATACTGTCGGCGGCGCCGGGTGACCCCAAGACCCCTGCGCGGGCCCATCGGAAGGATGTCGACGATGCGAAGTGGCAGAGCGGGACTCCGCGGCGCGATGCTGGTGATCTCCCTGGCGGCGTGCTCGGACTCGACCCGCGGTACGCAAGACGGCGGGGCGGCGGTCGACGCGCGGGTGCGCCCGATGGAAGACCCGCGGCGGTGGATCTCCTGCCAGCCGGGCCAGGAGCGCTGCTACCAGAACATCCACCAGCGCTGCAGCGCGGCGGGCGAGCTCACCCAGGTGATCGAAGACCCGTGCCTCGAGCGGGCCATGGTCTGCGACGACCGCCTGTGGTGCGTGGCCTGCCGTCCGGGCGAGCTTCGCTGCACCGAGAACTCCCTCGGGGTCGAGCGGTGCCGCGCCGACGGCTCGGGCTACGACCCGCTGCGCGACTGCGACACCAACCGCGGCGAGGCCTGCCGGCGGGGCCAGTGCGTGGTGCTCTGCACCGACGACTCGGTGGCCAACAGCAACATCGGCTGCGAGTACTACGGCGTCGACCTCGACAACATCGTGGAGACCGGCGGCCGCTCGGCGGCGTCGCAGCAGTACGCCATCGTGGTGTCCAACCCCGACCCGGTGCTCACGGTGCGCATCGAGGTGTCGCGCAACACCGCGCCGCAGGGGATGCCGCCGGTCATCGAGCGCATCGAGACCCGGGTGATCCCGCCGCGCGACCTCGAGGTGCTCGAGCTGCCCGCGCGCGAGGTCGACTGCTCCACGGTGGCCGGGCTCAACGACGGCACCGGCACGTGTCTCTCGTCGCGCGCCTACCGCGTGACGTCGAACTACCCGGTGATCGCGTACCAGTTCAACCCGCTGTCCAACGTCGGGGTGTTCTCCAACGACGCGTCGCTCCTGGTGCCCACCAACTCCCTGGGCGGCAACTACCGCTTCCTGGGATATCCGCAGCAGTGGTCGCGCACCGCCAACCCCGACACCAACGGGGGCGAGGAGATCCGGTCGTTCATGACCATCGTGGGCACGCAGGCCAACACCCGCGTGCGGGTCACGCCCACGGCGGACATCATCCCGGGCGGGCCCTTCCGCGAGCGCCACCCCGCGGGCACGCCCTTCGACGTCGTGCTCGGCGCCTTCGACGTGCTCAACCTGGAGACCGGGGCCTTCCTCGCGGACTTCACCGGCAGCCTCATCGCGCCCGACCGCCCGGTGGCCGTGTTCTCGGGCACCGAGTGCACGGACGTCCCGTTCTGGCGCACCAGCGCCGAGCGCCAGCCCGCGTGCGACCACATCGAAGAGCAGCTCTTCCCCGCGGGCACCGCCGGACAGAACTACGTCGCCTCGCGCACCCCGACCCGCACCCGCGCGGTCAACCTCGCCGGGGCCTCGGTGGCCGAGGTCAACGAGCCCGAGTGGTTCCGGGTGCTCAACGTCTCGTCGCGCATCGTGCACGTGACCACCACCCTCCCCGAGGACATCAGCATGCCCGCCGGGCCAAAGGTGGAGTTCGACCTGGAGGAGGGCGGCTACCGCGACATCCGCGCCCTCGCGGACTTCCAGATCCGCGGCGACGCGCCCATCTCCGTGGGCCAGCTCCAGGGCTCGCAGTCGACCACGGGCATCCCCTTCACGCTCCCCGGCGGCGACCCGGCGCTGATCATCGTCCCCCCGGTCGAGCAGTGGCGCACGGACTACGTCTTCCTCACGCCCAACAAGTACAGCTTCGACTTCGTGCAGATCGTGGCGCGCCCCGACGTGACGGTCTTCCTCGACGAGACCGACGTCAGCGACTTCTCCGACTGCACCCGCAGCCGCTCCGACGGCTGCGTCGAGACGCGCACCAACCAGTGCCCGCCGCCGGTGTACGTCACCTACCGCTGCCAGCTGTCGTTTCCGCGCATCAACAACAGCCGCATGCCGCCGGAGATCACCGCCGGGCGCCAGGGCGACGGCGTCCACGTCGTGCGCTCGGTCACGCCGCCCGACCGCCCCGCCGAGGGCGTGATGGTGCTGGTCTCGGGCTTCGACCGCTTCGTCTCCTACGCCTACGCCGGCGGCACCAACCTCGTCCCCGTCCGCTGACCCGCAGCGCCGATAGGGGGCTCACGACCCCTGCACCTCGACCGCACAGAACTCCTGCGCCACGGCACCAGCGACCTCGACGCCGCGCCTGATCCAGCGCCGCCCGGGCTCGCCCGACCTCGCCTCGCGCGATTGCGCCTCCGCGCTTGGGGCCAGATACTCCCCGCGTGGATCCCTCCAACCGCCGCCCGCGTTCGTTGGCCCTGTCCGTCGTCGCGCTCGTCGCAGGCTGCGCGGACGACCCTTTCCGCGCACCCCCGCCGGACGGCACCGCCGACGCGGGCGCCGACGTCCCGCGCATCATCCGGGCGGACGTCCCGGTGACGCCGCGCGACGTGCCCGCGGTGGACGCCCCGCGCAACACCAACCCCGTCGTCGTGGGGGTGGTGCCCGACCACGGCCCCTTCACCGGCGGCAACCGCGTGGTCGTGCGGGGATCAAACTTCACCCCGGAGTCCGCGGTCTCCTTCGGCGGGGCGCTGGTGCAGCCGCGCGACACCACCGCCAACGACCCCGGCCGGCTCACGGTGCTCCCCCCGGCCGGCCGCGCGGGCATGGTCGATGTCACCGTCGAGGTCGAAGGCCGCACCGCCACGCTGCCGCAGGGCTATCGCTACGACGCCATCCAGGTCGAGCCCGCCGACGGGTCGCCCGCGGGCAACACCCTCATCACCGTCCGGGGCCTCGGCACCCACTTCAGCGACGCCACCGCGGTCACCCTCGACAACCTCCCCTGCACGGGCCTGCGCGTCGGCGGCCCCGAGCTGCTCACCTGCCTCACGCCCGCGCACCCGGAGGCCCGCGTCGACGTCACCGTGGTCACGGGCGAGGAGCGCATCTCCGTCGCCGACGCCTTCACCTTCACCGACAGCGCCGAGTCGGCCCGCGGCGGCCTCGGCGGCGGGCCCATCCTCGGCAACATCAACGTCACCGTGCTCGCGGGCAACACCGGCGACCCGATCCCCAACGCGCTGGTCTTCCTCGGCGACGACCCGCAGGTGGCCCCGCCGCGCTCGACCCGCACCAGCGACCGCGGCCGCGCCTCGGTCGGCTTCCCCGAGCTGCGCGGTCCGACCACGCTCACGGTCAGCGCGCGCTGCTTCAGCAGCCAGACGGTGCAGGTTTTCGACGCCCGCAACGTGTCGGTCTACCTCTACGCGCAGATGATCCCCGCGTGCGCCGACGAGGGCATGCCGCCGGAGTCGACCCCCAGCCGCGGCACCTTCGGCACGCAGGTCTCGGGCGAGCTGGTGTGGGACGGCCCCAACGAGTTCGCGCCCAACCCCTGGCGCAACGTCCCCGAGCCGCGGGCTGGCGAGCGGCGCGTCGCGCGGGTGTACGCCACCACGTCGGACATCCTGTCGACCCCCAACCAGCCCGCCGCGGGCGGCCAGGTCGTCGAGGTGGTCAACCCCGGCTACGGCGGCCGCGGCTACCCCTTCAGCATCGCCACCCGCCCCGCGTCGCTGGCCATCTACGCCATCGCGGGCATCGAGAACAACCGCGACCCCTCGCGCTTCACGCCGTACATCATGGGCGTCGCGCGCGGCGTCCTCGGCTCGCCCCGCGCGATGATCACCAACGTGGTCGTCCCGATGAACATCCCGCTCGACCACCAGACCGACGTGCGCCTCGCCAACCTCCCGCCGGTGACCCGCGACGGCCCCAACCGCCTGCGCGTCGAGGGCTTCATCGACCTCGGCGGCGAAGGGGTCATCGCCCGCCCCGACGTGACCACCTACGGCCGCGACGTCGGCGACAACTTCAACCTCGTCGCCCTGCCGCCCTTCAGCGGCCCGCTGGCCGACGCGCGGCTCATCGTGCGGGCCAGCTACGGCGTCACCTCCGGCCGCCAGGCCGACGGCACCGAGTACATCTCTCCCCCGTCGAGCGCCGTGGTCATCGGCAGCATCACCACGCCCGACGACACCGTGCGCATCGACAACTGGGTGGGCATCCCCGAGTTCGAGGCGCCGGGTGAGGGCGGGCGGCTCCCCGCCGACCGCACCGTGCGCTTCGCCCAGCGCGGCAACGACCCGGACATGTTCAGCCTCTCCTTGAGCGCCGACGTCCTGTACTGGCAGACCTGGGCGCCCGGGGCCGCGCGGGCCTTCCGCTTCCCCGACCTGTCCGGCGTGATGGGCCTGCGCGACCTCCCGACGGGAGCGGCCTATTACATGTACCTCACGGGCTTCCGCCTCGCGGGCTTCGCCTTCAACGAGTTTCGCTACAACAACCTGTCGCAGCTCTACTGGTCGGCCTACGCCGCGCGCAACCTGACCTTCATCCGCTAGCGCTTCGGCTTCGCGGGCGCCTCGTCGTCCCCGGCCGCCGCCGCAAACTCCCCCCGCAGGCGCATCATCCGCGCCGCCTCGCTCTTCTCCCCGCGCATCTCCAGCGCCTTGGCGCGCGCCTCCACGAGCGGCGCGAGCAGCTGCTCGTCCATGCCGGGGTAGGCCTCGCGGCGGTGCTGCACCCGGGTCGTGTCGAGGCGTAGCACCGCCCACGCCGCCGCGCCCCGCTGGTGGATG
>CAIOSS010000936.1 GCA_903860995.1 uncultured delta proteobacterium
AACGCGTCGGCCCGGTTGAGGGTGAGCGTGGGCGAGCACTCCGTGAGCCCGTAGCCCTCGATGATCAGCAGCCCGCAGTCGTGCAGCAGCTGCTTCACCTCCAGCTTGAGCCCGGCGCCGCCGGACAGGCAGAAGCGCAGGCGCCCGCCGGTGACCGCCGCGAGGCGCCGATGTCGCAGCGCAACATCGGCCTCGCCCGCCACCGCCTGGGCGATCTTCTCCCAGTACGCCGGCACGCTCATGAACACGCTCGGGCGGATCTCCGGGAGCTTCGCCAGCACCGCCGCCGGGTCGACCAGGTAGGTGGTGAACCCGAGGGTGTTGCCGAGGCACATCTCCCCGAAGCCGAAGATGTGGCTCATCGGCAGCCACAGCGCGTCCACGGCGCCGTCGTCGATGAGCGGCCCGTTGAGCAGCAGCCAGTCGCGGCCGTTGACCCCGACGTTGCGGTGCGACAGCGGCACCCCCTTGGGGTTGCCCGTCGTGCCCGAGGTGTAGAGCATCACCGACGGGGCATCGAGCTCGATGGCGTCGAGCATCGCGTCGAAGCGTAAGGGGTGGCTCTTGTGCAGCGCAGCACCCGCGGCCCGCGCCGCGGCCCAGCCCACCACCTTCGCCGCGACGGCCTCGTCCGTCGGGACCGTCGCGCCCTTCGCCCGCAGCGCCGCGAGCACCCTCGCCGGGTCGATGGCCTCGTCGAGCAGCACCACCCGCTCGACCTTCGGCAGCTCGGACCAGACCTCGAAGAGGCGCCCGAGCAGCGCGGGCGTGTCGACGAAGACCACCCTCGCGTCGGAGTGGTCGATGACGTACGCGGCCTGCGCCGCCGTGCTCGCGCCGTAGAGCGGCACCATCACCGCCCCGGCGGACTGCACCGCCAGCGCCGCGGCGCCCCACTCCACCCGGTTGGGCGCGAAGACCACCGCGCGGTCGCCCGGCGCGACCCCGACCGACGACAGCCAGAGGCCGAGGTCGCGGATCATGCGGGCGAAGCCGTTCCAGGTGACGCAGCGCCAGTCGCCGTCGGGCGTGGCGATCATGAAGCGGGCGCGCGCCCCGTGCGTGGGCAGGCGCTCGAACACCGCCCGCGGCGCGGGCTTCAACTCGAGGTACGGGGCGATGTCCATGCGACGCGGTCTCCCTCTGTCTCTATCGCTTCGTCGGCGGCTGAAGGCCCTGCTGCTGGGCGCGCATCTCCGCGAGGGTCTCCTCGAGGTCGATGAGCCGGCTCTGGAGCTGGTTGAGCGCGTGCATCGCGCGCTCCTGGTCGCGCCGCGTGGGCAGGCCCACCGCCGACCACCACGCGTCGAGCGCGCCGTCCGCCGCCCGCTTCGCCCGCATCGCCGCCGTCAGCGCCGCCCCGCCCGGACCCAGCACCAGCGGCGAGCGCAGCCACGCCTCCAGGTGCTTCGCCGTGGCGTCCTCCCAGGCGTCGAAGCCCTTCTTCCAGCTCTCCCAGCCGATCATCGCGGTCCTCCGAAGGGGGGTCTGCGCCCCGGCGGCGCCTCTCATACCTAGGCCGCCGCTTCGCGCCCTGTCAACACGCCCGATGTTGCACT
Organism: uncultured delta proteobacterium; assembly: GCA_903860995.1. GTDB lineage: Bacteria > Myxococcota_A > Polyangia > Polyangiales > SCUS01. The sequence continues at coordinate 1,560 of CAIOSS010000936.1, forward strand.
GCACAAGAGCCCCGCACCCTTCGCCCCACTTCCGCGTCGCGAGGGCGTATGATCGGCCCTCCATGAACAAGCGACCGGCGCCTCCCCGGGTCATCAAGAAGTACGGCAACCGCCGCCTCTACGACACCACCCTGAGCAGCTACGTCACCCTCGACGAGCTCGCCGCGTCCATCCGCGCCGGCCACGACGCGCGCATCGTCGACGCCCAGACCGGCGACGACCTCACCCAGACCACCCTCACCCAGATGATCCTGGAGGGCCGCGGCGCCGCGCAGTTCCTGTCCGTGCCCATCCTCACGCAGCTGCTGCGCATGAGCGACGACGCGCTCGCCGAGTTCTTCGGCCGCTACGTCAGCATGGCCCTCGATTTCTACCAGCAGACCCGCACCGGCATGCAGTCCTTCGGGCCCTTCGCCCCCTTCGCGATGCCCTACGCCGCCAGCAGCGCCCTGGCCCGCCTCGTGGGCAACGCCCTCCCCTTCGGCGCCGGCTCCCAGCCCCCGTCCCACCCGCCCTCTCCCTACGCCCAGGTCGCCCCGCCGACGCCCCCCGACGCCGCCCTCGACGAGCCCGCGGCCCCCACCGCGGACTCCGTCGCCCTCGACGACCTGCGCCGCAAGCTCGACGCCCTCGAGAAGACCGTGCGCGCCGGGCAGCACGAGCGCGCCCCGAAGCGCCTCCCCCCCGCCCCGAAGAAGAAGCCCGCGCCCGCCGCCCCGAAGAAGAAGCCCGCGCGCGCCCGCTGAGGTCAACTGGGCTGCGGGCACGCGTCGAGGCGCGGACCGACCTCACCCCCGCTGCCGCGATGCCCCTCTCCATGAATGGAGAGGGGCTCGGCGAACGGCTGCGTTTCACGACGAATTGTCAGGTGAGAGCAGCCCCTCTCCAT
>CAIOSS010000937.1 GCA_903860995.1 uncultured delta proteobacterium
CAGCCGGGGTCGCAGGGGCCGCCGCGAAGCTGGCGATGCTCTGCTCCGAGGACTGGTTGAAGTAGCTCACTTCGCCCTGGTAGATCTTCGAGATGTTGCCAGTGGCCTCGCTGGTCTTCGAGCGCTTCACATAGCGGGTGAACGCTGGGATGGCAACCGCCGCGAGGATGCCGAGGATGACCACGACGATCATGAGCTCAACGAGCGTGAAACCAGCGAGAACCTTCTTCATGGAACGCTTCATCGAAGTACCCTCTGACCGCTGATCTGCAGGTTCGAACCGCTCGACCGCCAGAACCTCGGTTTGCAGGGGAACCGCGGGGCAGCAAATGCGCCAGCCCGTGAGGCGCGCTCACTTCGACTACGTTTAAAGACATTTCGTGCGAGAGCGCCTTCGGCCCCTCCAGACGATAGGAAAAAATGCCACACTCTGTCGGAACGTCCTCCCCATCGGGGTGACGGAATTGGTCACCCAGATTGCCCGGTTCGGGCATCGCACATTCCAGCATCGCCCATTGCCTGGACACCCGCGTTCCACGTCGAGCGCGTGGCCGCCCCCGCGGCCCCCGCGCCTACGCCCCCGTCGCTGCCGCGGCGGCCGAGTTCGTCCTGCGCGAGGGCCGACGCTCCACTCAACTCGTCAGAACCCCTGCGGCGCGCGGCCTACGGGCCCGCCGACGTGCTGAACAGCTCCTCGAGCGCCCGCACGTCGTCGCGCGCGCGCTTCGCCTCGCTGTCGATCGCCGTGAAGCGGTCGGGCCAGATGCGCGAGCACTCGCTCCGCGCCCAGCGCCGCAGGGACTGCTCGCCCTCGCGGTCGAGCCACGACGCGTGCACCGTGCGAACGGCCTCCTCGTGGTACTTCTGCAAGCCCCGCGGGTGCTTGGCCAGCGCCTCCAGGAAGTTGCTGATGCGCTCCACGTCGGTGCGCACGCGGCCCAGCATCTTCGACCAGTCGCGCGGGATCACCGGCGCCGCGGGCCGCGCCGGGGGCGTCGGCGCGGGGGCCGCGGGGGCGTCCGCCCGGGGGTTCAGCCGGTCCATGATCCGGCCCATCGTGGAGGGGCGCATCTCCGCGGGCTGCGTCGGGAAGCTCGTCGCCGTCGGCGCGCTCATCGGCGCGCTCATCGGCACGCTCGTCGCGGCCATCGCCGAGCCCAGCGGGTCGCTGCGCGTGGCCTTGTCGGCGATGTCCATCCCGAAGAACTGCTCCAGGCCCGCCAGCTCGCGCAGGCGCAGCTCGCGGTCGGCCGGGTCGGTCGCGTCGAGGATGTCGATGACCTGCCGCGCGAAGTACCGCGACAGCACCTCGAAGGCCACGTCGGCCTTGGCGAGCTCGCGGTTCTGGTAGCGCAGCACGCTCTCGCTCACCTGCCCCGCGCGGCCCATGGCGTCGATGCGCGCGAGCAGCGTCTGCCCCGGCGGCAGCAGCATCTCCAGGCGCCCGCCCTGGTACTCCGCGCGCACGAACATCTCCCCCAGCATCCGCTCGATGCTCTCCCGCGCCGAGTCGCGGAAGTCCTCGCCCATGCCCAGCACCCGCGCGGCGCAGCGCTCGCGCATCTGGTTGCGCACCTCGATCTCCACGGCGCTCTCGTTCATGAGCCCCGGCGAGGGCATCTGCCGGCGCTTGCTCTCGGCCTCCTCGGGCGTGAGCCGCGACAGGAGGTCCCGGCGGATCTCGCCGATGCGCAGGTTGGCCCGCGCCGCCCGCTGGGCCCGCTGGTCGTCGCTCACCTCGTGGTCGAGGAAGTGCGAGAGGTTGGACTTGATCGTCGGCAACAGACCCCGCGCGTCCTCGCCCGCCACGATGTGCTCCCACAGCTCGTCGAAGAGCTGCTCCTTGCGGCGCTCGAACTCCTGCTCGTTGAGGGTCTCCTTCACGGTCACCAGCGCGCCCCGCAGCGCCGTCTCCAGCTCGCTGAACTCCTTGCGGATCGCCGCCACGCTCTCCGCGTCGAGCTTCTCCAGCTCGTCGGCGAGGTAGCGCCCGATGGCGCCCTGGAGCTGCTCGAGGCCGCTCACCGGCTGCGTCTGGTTGTAGTAGTCCTGCACCTGCCGCGCGACGGGGTGCTTCGGGTCGACCCCCTGGTGCGCCCACACCTTGCTGTACGGGAACACCCGGTCGATCGCCTGGTCCTTGAAGTTCCGCACGGCGAGCGACCAGTGCCAGTTGCCGTTCTCGTCGGGGCGCTCGAAGAGGTCGACCTTGGTCAGCACCACGAAGAGCCGGTCGTGCAGCTTGATCGAGCGGTCGGCCCGCTGCATGGCGCGCAGCAGCTCCAGCTCCTGCTGCACCAGCGAGGGGCGGGTGACGTCCTTCACGAAGATGGTGACGTCCACCTCGCTCGCGAGCGCCTCCTCGGTGTCGCGCCGGGCCTTGTCGCTGGGCGCATCGATGCCCGGCAGGTCCATCAGCACCACGCCCGGCATCGCGCCGCGCACGGGGATCACCACCGTCACCACCTTCACGGCCCGCACGCCCGCGTAGGGGCGGTTGCCGGCGCGCGTGTCCTTGAGCGCGATGAAGGGCCGGATGAGCTCCGCCAGCTCGTCGAGCGACGCGGCCTCGAGGCGCTGCGAGGCCTGCCCCAACCGGGCCTTGATCTCTTCGAGCGACGCGGCGATGTCCTGGAGCTCGGCCCACGCGGCCACGTCGCGGCGCGACGAACGATCGTGGTCGTCGACCTCGTGGCCCGTGCGCGCCCGGTACGAGCCGCGGAGGCGCGCGAGCTCTGCGCCGTTGAGGCCCTCCCAGCGGGTGGCGCTGCCGGGCTCGACCACCGTGGTCGACCAGGTGCAGCGCTCGGCCTCGGAGGGCAGCAGCCGCTCGCACTGGAGCCACGCCGAGAGGAAGGCGCTCTTGCCCTGCTTCTCCAGGCCCACGACGCCGATCTTCACCACCCCTTTGGCGAGGCGGCGCTGGCGGTGCGAGGTGCGCTCCTGGAGGTCTTCGAAGCGGTGGCGCAGCGTGGCGAGCTCGCGCGCGCGGTCGCTCCCCGCGCTGAAGTACGAGCCGAAGCGCTCGGTGAGCTGCCGGTAGCGGGTGATCCGATCGCCGAGGGACTTCAGCTCCCCCGCGCGCTGCCGTCGTGAGTCAGGGCTCCACATCGCAAAACCTCCGTCGATCGCCTTCGAGCGCCGCGGGTTCTAACACAGCCCCCTGGGGCCACCACCGGAGAGGCGGCGTCAGCGACGACGGAGGCGCGCGATCGGGCTCACAGCCCCTCGCGGCCGTGACCCGCGGCAAAGCGTGCTAGAGGCGTCGCCGATGCTCACCCTCGGGATCGACCTCGCCTCGCAGAACGAGAACACCGCGGCCTGTATGGTGGAGTGGAAGGACGGCGGCGCGACGCTGCGCGATCTGCTCGACCGCGGCAGCGACGACGACCTCGTGGCGCGGATGCGGGCGGTGCGCGACGCGGGCGGCTGCGTGGGCATCGACGCGCCCTTCGGGTGGCCCGACGCCTTCGTCGCGGCGATGGCCGAGTGGCGCGATCACGGGCGCTTCCCCGCCGCGGAGTCCAAGAACCTCGCGTACCGGGTCACCGACCGCAAGGAGTTCCTGGCGAAGAAGCAGCCGTTGAGCGTGTCGGCCGACCGCATCGCGTACGTCGCGTGGCGCTGCGCGCGGCTGCTCACCCGCTTCTTCGAGGGCGCGCCCGCCCCTCTCCTCGGGCCCACCGTGGTGGAGGTCTACCCCGGCGCCTCCATGGCCAGCTGGAACCTCGGGTGCCAGGGCTACAAGCAGTCCGAGCCCACGCGGAAGAAGCTCCTCGCGGAGCTCGACCAGAAGGGCCTGCGCTGGACCGCCGACGAGGCCCAGCGGGCGATGCTCACCCGCAGCGAGCACCTCTTCGACGCCTTCATCGCGTCGCTGTCGGCGCGGGCGTTCCAGCTGAAGCGCTGCGACGTGATCCCCGAGGCGCACCGCGCCGTCGCCGAGCGCGAG
>CAIOSS010000938.1 GCA_903860995.1 uncultured delta proteobacterium
CATCGCAGGATAGCGAACGACGGGGGTGGTCGGCCAGGTCCCGGGGTCGCACGGCGCAGGTCCCAGGGGCGGTCACGACCGTTGGTGCCTCGGGCCGTTGGGGGTTAAGGTCGGCGGACATCATTGATGCGAGAGACAACGGACTTCCTGGTTCTCGGGAGCGGCATCGCGGGCCTCACGCTGGCCCTGCGTGCGGCGGAGAGCGGCGACGTGATGATCGTCACCAAGCGCGCCCGCGACGACGCCAACACCACCTGGGCGCAGGGCGGAATCTCCGCCGTGCTCGACCCGACGGACACCTTCGAGGCCCACGTCGCCGACACGCTCACCGCGGGCGCGGGGCTCTGCAAGCGCGACATCGTGGAGGTGTGCGTGCGCGAGGGCCCCGCCCGCATCGCCGACCTCGTGGCGCTCGGCACCCGCTTCACGCGCGCGGCCGACGCCGACGGGCAGAGCCATTTCGAGCTCGGCCGCGAGGGGGGCCACAGCGCCCGCCGGGTGGTGCACGCCGGGGACATCACCGGTCGCGAGGTCGAGCGCGCCCTGCTCGAGGCCGCCGAGGCGCACCCGCGCATCCGCTTCTTCGAGCACCACATGGCGGTCGACCTGATCACCCTGTCGAAGTTCGGCGGCCCCGACGTCTGCGTCGGCGCGTACGTGCTCGACACGCAGCGCGCGGTGGTGCTCACGGTGCTCGCGCGGCAGACGGTGCTCGCCACGGGCGGCGCGGGGAAGGTCTACCTGTACACGTCCAACCCCGACGTCGCGACCGGCGACGGGGTCGCGATGGCCTATCGCGCGGGGGCGGAGGTCGCGAACATGGAGTTCTACCAATTCCACCCGACGGTGCTCTACCACCCGCAGGCCAAGAGCTTCCTCATCAGCGAAGCCCTGCGCGGCGAGGGCGGCGTGCTGCGCCTCGAAGACGGCACGGCCTTCATGAAGAAGCACCACCCGATGGCCGACCTCGCGCCCCGCGACGTGGTGGCGCGCGCCATCGACTACGAGATGAAGCGCACCGGCGAGGACTGCGTGTGGCTCGACATGACCCACCACACGGCCGACTTCCTGCGCCATCGCTTCCCGAACATCCACGCCGAGTGCTTGCGCTACGGCGTCGACATGACCGAGCGCCCCATCCCCGTGGTGCCGGCGGCGCACTACTGCTGCGGCGGAGTGACCACCGACGCCTCGGGGCGCACGTCCATCCCGGGCCTGTGGGCCGTCGGTGAGGTCGCGTGCACAGGCCTCCACGGCGCCAACCGCCTCGCGAGCAACTCGCTGCTGGAGGGCCTGGTGTTCGGCAGCCGTGCGGCCGACCTCCTCATTGGGGCCTCCGGGGACGAGGCCTGGCCGGAGGTGCCCGACTGGGACACCGGCAAGGCCGCCCCGAGCGACGAGGCCGTGGTGGTCACGCAGAACTGGGACGAGCTCCGCCGGCTCATGTGGAACTACGTCGGCATCGTGCGATCCGACCGCCGCCTGCAGCGCGCGGCGCGGCGCATCGCGCTGCTCCAGGAGGAGATCCGCGAGTACTACTGGAACCACCTGGTCACGCTCGACATGCTCGAGCTGCGCAACATCGCGACGGTGGCCGAGCTGATCGTGGCGAGCGCCCTCTGCCGCAAGGAGTCGCGCGGGCTGCACTACACCCTCGATCACCTGGAGACCGATCTGACGCAGGCCAGGGACTCGGTGGTGAAGCGCGGCGTCGGCGCCCACCTGCGTTGACAGGCGCGCGCGAGGCGCGGCAGGTTCGGGCCGCGCGTCGGCGCCGGAGGTGCTCGATGGCGTGCAGGAGGGGATCAGTGCTCCGTTGGCTTCTCCCGGTAGGGCTGCTCGCCTCGGGCTGCGGCGATCCTAGTTGGACCGACTGGATGGTCCTCGACGGCAGCGCCGTGATCGACTCGGGTACCTCCACGGTCGTCTCGCCCTCGGGCGGCGGCGACGACGGGGGTGACCGCGGCGATGTGCGAGACGCGCCCCGAGATGCAGGCGGCGCGGACGCCAGCGACGGCGATGACGGCGGCGACGCGAGCGGCGACGCGAGCGATGCAGACACGCCCGATGCAGACGCGGCGCTCCCCTCGTTCGATGTGGGCGCGACGCCCGACGCCGAACCCACCGTCGACGTGGGCAACCCGGCGGACGCAGGATCGCTCGTGGACGTCGGCTTCGATGTGCCCGTCGACCGCGGCAATCCCGTGGAGGCTGGTGTCGACGTGCCCGTCGACCGCGGGGTGGATGTTCCGATCGACCGGGGCAACCCCGTCGACATCGGCTTCGACGTGCCCGTCGACCGCGGCAATCCCGTGGACGTTGGTGTCGACGTGCCCGTCGACCGCGGGAGCCCCGTCGACGTTCCGCGTGACGAGGGGTCCACTGGCCTGCCCCCGTCCGATCCCGTCGCCTACACCGGGTCGTTCGCTGCGCGCACGGGTCGCTTCACCGCGACGCTGACGGTGCGGGGCGAGCGGCGTTCGGTGGTGCTCGTGGTGCCCACCAACGCAGGGACCTCACCGCCGCTGTTGATGGTGTTCCACGGCACCAACGGCGACGGTGCGGTCGCGATGACCGAGTCCAACGCCCAGGCGCTGGCCAACAGCATGGGCGTCGTCGTCGCGGCGCCGAGCTCGCGCTGGCGGCCGGTCGGTGACTTCGACCACGCCACCGAGGAGACCTACTGGGAGACGGCTCCCAACGCCGACATCGACAACAACCAGGACCTCGTCCTTGTGCGCGCCATCATGGTCGAGGCGCAGCTCGCGTACGGGGTCGACCCGACGCGGATCTACGCGATGGGGCACTCCAACGGCGCCTTCTTCGCGCAATTTGTCGCGGTGCTGCTGCGCGACCGCATCGCCGCGTTCAGCGAGAACTCCGGCGGGCTCGTGCGGTGCGCGCGCACCACGAGTTGCACCTTCCAGGGCGACGGCACCACCTGCGCGGCGCTCCGAGCGCAGTCGGGGTACTGCGCCTGCGCGGGCGCCGAGCTGCCCGTCGCGGTGCCCACCTCGGGGAGGATGCCGCCGGGCCTGCTCACCCACGGCACCCGCGACCCGCTCGTGTCGGTCTACTACACCTGCACGCTGGCTGATCTGATGACGGCGCGCGGTCACACGCAGGAGACGCAGCTCTTCAACGGAGAGGGGCACGGCGTCCCGTCGAACTGGGCCCAGCTCGTGTGGCCCTTCTTCGCGAGCCGCCGGCTCGGCGATCGTTAGCGGCAGCCTTCGTCGACGACGCCGTTGCAGTTGTCGTCACACCCGTTGCACGCCTCGCCGGCGCCCTGGATGCACTGGCCGCACACCGGCTGCTGGTACACCGGCTGCTGATACACCGGCTGCGCCTGGTAGACCGGCTGCGCCTGGTAGACGGGCTGCTGGTAGACGGGCTGAGTCTGAACCACCACGCGCCCGGGGCGCACGTACACCGGTTGCGCCCGCGCGCGCACCACACAGCCGCCGAGCGCCATCGCGCCCGCAACCACCAGACCCGCCGAGACCGCCCATCGTGCCTTCATTGAATTCATCCGTGCACCTCATCGCCTTCGACGCGTCGCGGTCGTCGCGACCACGCGAGCGAGCAGCCTAGCGCATCCGGCGCGCGGGGTTGCCGTCCGTCCGGGGCTTCGGCTAGGTTCCGCGCGATGTCTGGCCTCCGTGCCCTCCCCGTCGCGCTCGCGCTCTCCGTCCTGCTCCCAGCCTGCGCCGGGACGCAGAGCGCCAGGGCCAATCTGCACTACAGCGACGAGGCCCACGAGGCCTACGAGCGCGCCATGGAGCGCTTTCGCGACGAGGAGTGGCCCGAGGCCACCGAGGCCTTCCGCGCCGTCCAGCACGACTACTCGGCGTCGCGCTACGCCTCCCTCGCCGAGCTCCGCCTCGCCGACGTGCTCTTCCGTCAAGAGACCTTCACCGAGGCCCTCGCGGCGTACCGGGCCTGGCTCCGCTACCACCCCTCGTCCGACGAGTCGGTGCACGCGCACTTCATGATCGCTCGCTGCTACGTCGCACAGATGCCCGACGACTGGTTCCTCGTGCCGCCCAGCTTCGAGCGCGACCTGAGCTCGGTGCACGACGCCGAGGGGGCCCTCGCCCGCTTCATCCGCGACTACCCCGAGGCCACGCAGCTCGCCGAGGCGCGGCGCCTTCTCGGCGAGGTGCGCCTCGTGCTCGCCCGCCACGAGTACTACGTGGCGGAGTTCTACGTGACGCGCGAGCGCTACCCCGCGGCCATCAACCGCCTCCTCGGCGTCATCGGCAACTACGAGGGCTCGGGGCTCGAGGCCCGGGCGCTGCTCCAGCTCGGCGAGCTGTACCTCCGCACCGACCGGTCCCCCGAGGCCCGCGGCGCCTTCCAGGCCCTGCTCGAAGCCTACCCCCGCAGCCCGGAGGTGGAGTCCGCGCGCCGCTTCCTCGCCCGCGTCGGCCCCGGCGCGGCGGTCGCGCCCGACCTCGCCTCCGCCGTCATCCCCGCGGCGGCGCCTGCGCGGGCCACCACCCCAGAAACCACCCGCGCCCGCACCCGCCAACGCTGACCGGAGGCCCCGCGTGTCCGACCTCATCAAGCAGCACCTCATCAAGCAGAGCCTCGGCATCGGCCGCGAGCTGTACGACCGCCACGACTACGAGAACGCCGAGCGCCACCTGCGCGACGTGCTCGCCGTCCGTGACGACCTGGCGGACGTGCACCACATGCTCGGGGTGATCCACAACGACCGCGGCGAGCTGCCCGAGGCGCGGCTCTGCTTCGAGCGCGCGCTGCTGCTCAACCCCGACTACACCGAGGCCGCGCTCAACCTCTCGATCGTGTGCAACGAGCTCGGGGCCTACACCGACGCGCGCGAGGTCGTCGGCACCATCTCCGAGCGCGCCCGCCAGGGCCACCGCATCGACCCCTACGCGCGCGGCAAGGTCGCCAACCTCCACCGCGACGTCGCCCGCGCCTACGAGGAGCTCGGGATGTGGCCCGAGGCCGTCGACGAGTACCGCCGCGCCCTCGCGCTCTGCCCTGACTACGCCGACCTCCGGACGCGCCTCGCGATGTGCCTCCGCTCCGACGGCGACGTCGACGAGGCCCGCAAGGAGCTCGAGATCGCCGTCACCATCAACCCCCAGTTCGTCGCCGCGCGGGTGGCCCTCGGGGTGGCGTACATGACCCTCGGCCGACACGACGACGCCGCCCTGGCGTGGCGCGAGGCCCTCGCCATCGAGCCCACCAACCGCCCGGCGCGCGTCTACCTGCGCCTGCTCGACGAGCCCGACGCGCGGCCCTCGCAGCTGCCGCCCCCGGGCGCCATCGAAGCCCAGGGCGACGAGTTCACCTTCGAGCTGCTCACGGACAAGAAGTAGCTCAGCGCCGCAGGCCCAGCGCGCGCCACCAGTCGGCCACGACGTGCCCGACGCCGCCGAGCGCAGCCGCCAGCAGCAGCGCCGCGCCGACCCACGGGTGACGGCCCACCGCGAGCACCGCCGCCCCGCCCAACACCAGCGACGCCACGACGAGGCCCGCGAAGAGGCGGCGGCCGAGGCGGTCGAAGGCCAGCGGGGCGTCCGCGTCGGCGGTCTTGAGCGTGAGGTGCCCCTTGCGGAGGTCTTCGAGGATCTCCGACACCTGCTCGGGCATCTGGCCCGCCATGCCGCTCACCCGCAGCGCCGTGCGGAGGAGATCGCCGGTGAGCTTGTCGGGCGAGTAGCGCTGCGCCACCAGTCGGATGAGGTAGGGCTTCGCCTCGGAGAACACGTCGAGGTCGGGCGCGATCTGCCGGGCGGTGCCCTCCAGGGTCATGAGGGCGCGGCCCACCAGCATGAAGTCCGGCGGCATGTCGATGCCGTGCTTGATCGCCCCCCAGATGAGGTCGCGCACCACGGCGGCGATCTCGATCTCGCCGAGCGCGCGGCCGACGTACTTGCGCCCGAGGGTCTCCACGTCAGAGCGGAACGCCGCCATGTCGACCTTCCGCGTCGGGCGGCCGAGCGCGTAGAGCGCGTCGGCGACGGCGCTGTAGTCCTCGCGGGCGGCGGCCACCATGAGGTCGAGGGCGCGGTCGCGGGTGGCCCCGGAGAGGTGGCCCACGAGCCCGAGGTCGAGCAGGCCCACCACGGGCGCGGCGTTGGGGCCCAGCACCAGGAGGTTTCCGGGGTGCGGGTCGGCGTGGAAGAAGCCGTCCTCGAAGATCATCTTGATGACGACGTGCACGCTGGCGCTGGCGAGCGCGCGCCCGTCGAGGCCCTCCGCGAGCGCCGCGTTGAGCTTGCGCCCGTCGAGGAACTCCAGCGTCAGCACCCGCTTGCCCGAGTGCGAGCGGAACACCCCGGGGAAGCGCACCCGCCCGTCGCCCTCGAAGTTCTTGGCGAAGCGCTCGGCGTGGTCGGCCTCCTGGAGGAAATCGAGCTCGGCCTTGATGCTCCGGTCGAACTCCGCGACCAGGTCGACCGGCGAGTAGCGTCGCGACTCCGGCACCGCCCGCTCGAGCGCCCGCGCGAACCAGTAGAGCAGGTCGACGTCCCGCGCGACCGTCTCCTGGATGCCCGGCCGCTGCACCTTGATGGCCACCTCCCGGGGCGCCGTCCCCGCCGCCCCCGGGCGCAGCCGCCCGCGGTGCACCTGGGCGATGGAGGCGCTCGCGAGCGGCCGCTCGTCCACCGACTCGAACAGCTCCGCGACGGGGCCGCCGAGGTCGGCCTCGATCTCCTGGCGCACCGCCTCCCAGGTGATCGGTTTTACGTCGTCCTGTAAAATCTTCAGCTCGATGATGACGTCTGCGGGCAGCAGGTCGGCGCGGGTCGACGCGATCTGCCCGAGCTTCACGAAGGACGGCCCGAGGTCTTGCAGCACGAAGCGCACGCGCTGCGCGAGGGAGTGCGAGCGCAGGTCGGCGGGCTCGGCGCCGCGCGCCACGATGAGGGTGTCGAGGCCGAGGCGCTGCACCACCTCGCCGAAGCCGTGGCGCCACAGGACGGCGACGATCTCGCGGAGCCGGTCGAGGTCACGGAAGGCGGTGATCACGGAGGGCATCGGCGCGGTCTCAATCGCGGGGGCACAGGCCGAAGCGGGCGAGTCGCACGCCGTCGACCTGGAGCAGACACAGGCTCCCGTAGGTCATCCCGTCGCAGCCGCACACGAGGTCGCCGGCGGAGGCGTCGCCCATCGCGCAGGTGGAGGCCGCGCGGCGCGGGACGCAGAAGCCCACGGCGTCGCAGCCGGGGCCGTTGCAATAGAGGTCGGGCGACGGGCAGTCGGCGCTGGTGCGGCAGCCGAGCACTGCGGACTCGACGAAGACGTCGCGGCGCGCGTCACCCGCATCGGCCGCGGCGTCGAGGGCTGCGTCGCGCCCGCCGTCGAGGCCCGCGTCGAGGCCCGCGTCGAGGCCCGCGTCGAGGCCCGCGTCGGCGTCCATGACATCGGCGCTGGCGTCACCAACGACGACCCGGTCGGTCGCCGGTGTGGCGGCGTCGCCCGTGAAGCGCCGGGGCTCCTCGCCGCATCCGCACCCCAGCGCGACGAGGACCAACCATCCCCTCCCCCGCGACGCCGCGGCCGAACGCCTCGTCTCCATCGGGCGGACCATGCCACAGCCCGCCGACAAACCCCACCCGCGCCGGGGCCCCCCGGGCGGCGTCACCCGCGCGCCTCGCGGAAGGCCCCGGCCGCCGCCGCCAGCGTCGCGTCGAGCACCGCGTCGTCGTGCGTCACCGAGTGGAACGCCGCCTCCCACTGCGACGGCGGGAGGTACACGCCCCGCTTGAGCATCCCCTGGTGCCAGCGGGCGAAGGCCTTGGTGTCGGCGCCCCGGGCGTCGTCCCAGGAGCGCACCGGCCCGTCGGTGAAGAACACCGTCCACATCGCGCCCACGCGCTGCACCGTGACGGTCGCGCCCGCGGCCCGCGCCGCGTCGCGCAGGCCCGCCTCGAGCCGCGCGCCGATGCGCTCCAGGGTGACGTAGAGTTCGGGCGTGAGCAGCGCCAGCGTCGCGAGCCCCGCCGCCGTGGCCACGGGGTTTCCGCTGAGCGTGCCGGCCTGGTAGACGGGGCCGAGCGGCGCCAGGCAGTCCATGATCTCGGCGCGGCCGCCGAAGGCCGCGAGGGGCAGGCCGCCGCCGACGATCTTACCGAGAGTGGTAAGATCGGGGGTCACGCCGAACACCGCCTGGGCGCCGCCGCGCGCGAGGCGGAAGCCGGTCATCACCTCGTCGATCACGAGCAGCGCGCCGTGCTCGGTGCAGAGCGCGCGCAGCCCTTCGAGGAAGCCCGGTGCGGGCGGAACGCACCCCATGTTGCCCACCACCGGTTCGACGATGACGGCGGCGATCTCGCTCCCCTGCGCGGCGAAGAGGGCCCGCACGGAGTCGAGGTCGTTGAAGCGCGCCGTGAGGGTGTTGCGCGCCGCCGCCTCGGGCACGCCCGCGCTGTCGGGCACGCCGAAGGTCGCCGCGCCGCTGCCGGCCTTCACCAGCAGGAAGTCGGCGTGGCCGTGGTAGCAGCCCTCGAACTTCAGCACCTTGTCGCGGCCCGTGAAGCCCCGGGCGAGGCGCAGGGCGCTCATGCACGCCTCGGTTCCGCTGGAGCAGAGCCGCACCTTCTCCATGGAGGGCACGGCCTCGCAGAGGGCCTCGGCGAAGAGCACCTCGCGCTCGGTGGGCGCGCCGTAGCTCGTGCCCATCGCGTCGGCCTCGGTGATCGCCCTCAGGATGGCCGGGTGCGCATGGCCCAGCACCATCGGACCCCACGAGCCGACGTAGTCGATGTAGCGGGTGCCATCGGCGCCCCAGAGGTGCGGGCCCTCGGCGCGGGACACGTAGACGGGCTCGCCGCCGACGGCGCGAAACGCGCGGACGGGGGAGTTCACCCCGCCGGGGATTCGTCGCAGGGCGCGCTCGTGGAGACTGCGGGAAATGGGGTCTGCCATGGTCGCGGATGGATAGTGCCGACGGGTGACCAGTGTCTAGGGGCCTGCGTTGCCGGGCAGCACGACCTCGCCGTAGAGCACCAGCTCGACACCGTGGGTCTCGTCGGGCAGCGCCCCGCGCACGACCACGGGCTGCGGCACCGACTTGCTCTCGCCCGCCTCGAGGCGCTCGCCGTCGGGGAAGCGGTAGCCCTGCAGCCCGGTGGGCGCGTCACCCGCGCGGGTGCGGATCTCCAGGGCCCGTAGGAGGTACGCCGGGCATTGACCGTTGGCGCAGGGGTTGCGCACCACGGCGGTCACCGAGAGGAAGCCGGCGTCGGAGGCCGCCGGGGGGGTGCCCACGTAGGGCTGCACCTCGACCTCGAGCGACGCGACCGACGCCGCCGTGCTGCCGCTCGCCAGCGA